>NZ_JBVJYM010000007.1:179514-265293 GCF_055600495.1 Streptomyces sp. NPDC038213 | reverse complement strand
ACGCCCCAGTCGATACCGATGGCCCGGCCGGTCTCCGGCAGGGCCTCGGTCACCGTGGGGACGACGAACGACGCGTACCAGTGGCCGAGGCTGTCCCGGTACACGCGCACCGAGGACGGAGGCTCGGGCAGGTCCCGCGACCACACCACCGTCAGGGCGATCCCGCCGGCCAGGTGCAGTCGGCCGTCCTTGAGGCGGAAGCCACGGGTCGTGTAGTTCAGCGACGGCGCGGCCTCGCGCTTCTTCTTCGGGCGCGGCATCCCGGCCCGCTGCCGCATCGGCAGCTTCGCCTTGATGTCCTTGAGCGCCTTCGCCCTCGACTTGGCGAAGTCCCGGATGATCTGCTGCTGCGGAACCGAAGCACCCTCACGCAGCCACGCCATCGAATGCCGGGCCCCGGTCAGCATCTTGTCGAGCTGCGCCGGACCACACGTCGACTTCGCCCCGGCGTCCTTGTTGAGCCGGTGGACCTTGCGGGACATCGCCACGCACTCGTTCCACACCCACCTGCACCGCCCCCACTCCGCTTCCAGAGCGGTACGGGCGGTGGACGACACACGCAGCCGGTAGGTGTACCGGGCGTGCCCGGCCACCGTCTCGGCCATCGCTGCTGTCGTCATGATCCGCAACCTAACAGCCCCCACTGACAACGAAAGAGAGCGCAGGTCAGAACAGATGCGCAGCGAACTCCGCCGCTCCGCGGCCCCGCCCCAAGGACCCATTCCTCCCCGCCCCAAAGGACGGGGCATCCTGGGAGAAATCAGGTGACCGAGCACACGAAGCACCCCGGGCAGCCCGGGAAGCCCCACCCCCGGCAGCCGGAACCACGGGAGATCCTTACCCGCCCGGACGGCACCCCGGTCGTCACGTACGTGCCCGGGGAGCGCGAGGGGCGGCCGTGGGCGGACCTGCTGGAGGTGGTGGGACCGGACCCGGTACCGCTGATCATGGCGGAGCTGTCCGGGTGGGTGGTGTCGGGCTCCGTGGAACTGGGAGGGGAACTCGTACGCCGGGGGGCGACCGTACTGCGGCACGCCCACACGATGCGCCTCGACCTCACCGGCGGGCACCCGGACCCGCGGGCGGGGGACGATCTGGCGCAGGGGCTGCGCGCCGTACCGTGCGACCTCGGACCCGAGGCGCTGTTCCCCGCCTGGCGGGCCGCCTTCCCGGCCGGTCACCCCGACCACGTGCCCGGCACCGACGCCGAGGCCATGGAGGCCATCCTGCTGCCGGTGATGGAGGGCAGCCGGCTCGGGCCGCTGCTGCCCTGCAGCCGCCTGGCCGTGGACGGAGCCGGGCGCGTCGTCGCGGGGGTCCTGGTCACCGGTCGCGACGGACTGCCCTGGATCGGCTCGGCCTTCCGCGATCCGGCGCAGCCCTACCCGGGCCTGGGCCGGGACCTGCTGCACTGCGCCCTGTCCGCGGCGGCCGGACCCGGACTCACCGCCGTGGGGCTGGCGGTGACGGCCACGAACCCGGCCGTACGGCTCTACCGTTCGCTCGGCTTCCGGATCACCAGGACCGCGCTCACGGTCATCGTGCCCTGACCCGGGGCGGGGACGGTCGGCGAGAAGGGCCCTGGGGGGTACGGGCCGGACGGCCGCCGCAGGACACCCGCACCCGTCCCCCGCCCGTCAGTCGCAGGCGCGCAGCGCGAAGGCCTCCAGGGCCAGGCTGCGGCCGGTGGTGCCCAGGGTGATCGCGGCGCCGCGGGTACGGGGCTGCCAGCCGGCGTTCTGGACGTGGGCGCGGCCCGCGACCGTGCCCCGGGCGGTGCGCAGTTCGAGGGCTTCCAGGCGCAGCGAGCGGCCGGTGGTGCCGACCTCCGCCGTGCCTCCGTCCGGTACGGCGACCCACGGCTGCCAGCCGATGTCCTGCACGTGCGCGCGTACCCACAGGCCGCCGGTGCCGGCCGGGGAGATCCGTACGGCCTCGACCGCGCGGCCCTGCCCGGTGGTGCCCGCGCCGGCCCCGTCGGCCGCACCGGCCGGCTGCCAGCCGGTGCCGCGCAGGTGGGCCTCGTACCGGAGGGTGCGGCCGGGCGGGACGGGGGTGCCCTCGGGATCGCCGCAGGCGTCCTGCCGGGGGACGTCGTTGAGCGCGACGACGGTGCGCTGGATCTCGCCCGCCGCCACCCCGGCGCCGTTCTGGTTGACGTCGTCGGTCATGACGATGTTGAACTGGTCCACGGCCGGGTGCTGCTGCCAGGGGCCCCTGAGGTGGCTGAGCAGCCGGGCGTTGAGGCCGTGGGCGAGGTGGAGCATGTAGGCGTCGGCGACCTCGCGCGGAACCACGCCGATCGCCGCGCCCCACTGGGCGAGGACGGCGCCGGGCACGGTGACGTCGGGGGTGACGATGCCGCTGAGCGCGAAGAGGCCCGGCGGGCGGGAGGCCTGCGGCCAGTTGAGGGCGTTGTCGTTGAGGGTGAGGGCCGAGGCGTACGTGCTCTCGGCGGCGCGGCCCCCGTCGAAGAGCGCGCCGAGGTAGTCGTACCAGCTCAGCGAGGCGTACGCGTAGCTGCCGCGGTCCTCGGCGACGGACCGCGGCCACAGCAGCCCGCTCTGGTCCGCGCGGCCGTCGGCCATCACGACGACGGTGCGGCCGGAATCGACGAACCGGCCGTACGGGGTGCGCGGGTCGTACGAGGCCGACGGGGCGACGCGGTCCCGGCCGAGCGCGTCCACGAGCAGGTCCGCGGCGGCGCCGCGGGCGGCGTCGAGTTCGCCGGGCGGGGCGGTGACGGACAGTTTGACGAGGACCACCTCGGCCGGGTGGGACCGTACCCAGTCGGCGAGTCCCGCGACCTCGCCGCGGCGGCCGTCGGCGTCGAAGAACAGCGCGCCGAGCGGGGAGCCGTGGTAGGTGTACCACCTGCCGTTCTCCTTGCAGAGCCGCAGGTCCAGGACCCGGCTGCCGCCGTCGAGCTGGTCGGTCAGCGAACCGCTCTGGGTGCGCGCCATGCTGGCCGCCACGGCCGGGTAGAGCCGCGCCACGTCGTAGGCGTCGCCCGAGGTGCACAGCCCGCTGCCGGGGCGGATGCTCCAGCTGGCGGCGTCGTGGCTGCCGGGCATGGCGATGGCGTTCAGCGGCCGGTCGCGGAGCCGGGCGGCCCGCTGGCCCATCCAGTGCTCCAGGTCGGTCTGGAGGGTCTGGGAGGGCTGGAGCAGCTGGACGGTGGCCCGGGCGGGCAGGGGCGCGGCTGCGGCCGGTCCCGCGGCGGCTCCGGCGCCGAGCGCCAGGGCGAGCGCCAGGACCAGGCGGCCGGCCGCCCGGGCCTGCGGCCGTAAGACGGGCGGGACGGGTCTCCTCATGGGGGCCTCCGGGCGGGGACGGGAACGGCGACGGACGGGCGGGCAACGACCCTGCCAGGAAGCCATGTACATGCCAATACGCCGAACCGGCCAACAGCGCGGCCTCCGCACCCGCCCCGGAGATCGGCCCGGAGCCCGGCGGGCGGCAGTTCATGACCGTCGACCACGGACAGCAGGACGTCCCTCCTTCCACCAGCACCCCGCGAGGGCTACTCGACGAGGTAGGAGAGGCCGTCCGCCACGTGGGGGCCGTGGCCGAAGGCTGCGCTCAGGGTGGTGAGGCGCTCGTAGGAAGCGGTGGTCAGGGCTGGCGCGGACTGGTTGAGCGCGCCGAGCAGGAAGCGGAAGGCGAGCTCCGGACAGACGGCGGTGGCGCACTCGCGCACTGCCGAGCGGGTGAGGCCGGCGGGGACCAGGAGCCGGGCCCGGCCGGAGCCCATGAGGCCGGTCAGCTCCAGGACTTCGGGGGCGAGGCTCCGGTGGGCGGGCGCGGCCCCGGCGGTCCCGTCGGGGAGGCACCGGGGCCGGTCCGTGCAGTCCCGCTGCGAGGCGCCGCGGGCGCGGGCCAGGGCCGTGACGGCCGCCAGGAGGCGTTCGAGCCAGGCCCGTTCGGCCCCTTCGATGTCCGGGGCCCCGCCGTAGACCGGTCCCGCGGCACGCCAGAGCGCGTGGAGCCGGTCCCCGTCGAGCCCGGAGTCCCGCAGCAGCAGCAGGTCCTCGACGACGAGGAGGACGGGCGTCGGGTCGCCCTCCTCACCGAGGTAGGCGCGGACGTGCGCGAGCTCGTCGGGCGCGGTGAGGCACCAGTCGGCGTGGAAGGAGGCGCCGAGCGCCGTGAGGCCGAAGTTGAAGGTGGTCCAGTCCTGCTGTGCTGCGGGGGCGTGCACGGCGCTGCTCCTGACGTGGTGGGGTGCCGCCGACGCGGCAGCGGGCACCCCGGAGGGCGGCGGCGGCCGGTGCCTGGACACCTGCCACCGCCGCCCGGACGGGGCGCCGGCTACGGGACCACCGGGTAGGCCGTCCTCACGTAGTAGCCGCCCGGCTTGGCGTGCTTGTCGGCGATGATGAGGATCTTGTACTTGTTGCTCGTCGTCGGATGGTAGACACCGCGATGATCGACATAGTCCCCCAGGGAGTCTCTTCCGTGCGCGCCGTCGAGCAGGATCTCTCTGGGGTAGCCGGGCTTGCCGGAGTCCTCGACGAACTTCTTGATCTTGCGGTAGTTCTTCTCGATCGCTTCGTTCACCACCTTCTGGGCGAGCTCCTGGCTCGACCAGCGGGAGTTGGGCGTCGGATAGCCGCTGCGCTGGGTCTTCTCCGCTGCCAGGCGCCGCATGTCGTCGATGTCGACGTCGACGTGGTGCCTGAGCGTGTGGGCGTTCTCCCCGAACTTCGCCGCGGCCCGCACCAGATCGCCGCAGTTGTGGACCAGGACGGGGGTCTGGCGCGCCAGCACGTAGTAGGAGTGCAGGCCGTTGACCGTCAGGTCGTACGCGGGCTGGAACTTCCGGCGGTGGAAGACCCCGGCGATCTTCGCGGTGCCGCCGGACGGGGTCCGCAGGGTGTCGCCGGGTTCCAGCTCCTCCGCGGCCGTCCACGCGCGGCGGTTCTCCGCCCAGAACGGGTGGTGGCCGGTCGCGGTGAGGGAGCCGCCGCCCGCCGCGGAGTCGAGGGTGATGTCGGTGAACTCGGTGTCGTCGGGGGTGTGGATGGTCGCGTCCACCCGGCGCGCGCCGGTGACGCCCGTGACGGGGTCCGTGGCCCGGACCACGTCCCCGGCCCTGACGGTGTCGATGGGGCGGGAGGTGCCGTCGCCCATGAGGACGGGGGTACCGGCGGGGAAGCTGTGCTTGCTCTCCCGGCAGACCAGGGCTTCGTCGATCTTCCTGCCGAAGAGCTTGAGCTTCTCCCACAGGTTCTCGGCCTTGCCGAACCAGGACTTGCCCTTGACCAGGAGCGCGCCCCAGCCCAGGATCGGCACGGCCGCGGCGCAGGACCACTTGGCGTCGCCGTACTTGCTCCCGTCACCGAGGAGGAAGCCCTCGAGGGCGTACACGCCGCAGTTGTAGCCGTCGGTGAGTTCGCCGAACACCGGGATCCCTCCGAGGCCGTCGGCCGCGAGGTGCGCGAACTCGAGCTTGAGCCGGAGGGCGTCCTCCTGTGACATCTGGGCGAGCCAGACGAGGGTCTGCCGGCTGGCCTCGCTGATGAAGTCGGCGGTGTAGCCGAGCCCGTCCTCGATGGCCTTCCTGAGGTCGCGGTACTTGCCGTGGGCCTTCTCCCACCAGGTCTTCTCGTTCTCGCGGGCCTGCTCGGCGAGGTAGGCCCCCAGGTGCTGGCGGTAGACGGCCGCGGCGGCCCTGGCGTCGGCGCCCGCGTTGACGGCGGACTGGCGGGCGGCGTCGGCGGCGGCGAACGCCTCGGCCGCGTAGCCGCGGGCCAGGCTCGCGCTGGCCTCGGCCCAGGCCGCGGAGGCGTTGGCATTGCTGACGCTGACCGCGGCCTGGCGCTCGGCGTCACGGGCGGTGGCGGCGTGCCGGGCGGCCTGCCGTGCGGAGGTCTCGGCCCGCACGGCCGAGGCGTCGGCGTCCTTGGCGTAGCCCGCGGCCTCGGCGGCGTACACCTTCGCCCGGTCGGCGTGCTCCTGGGCCTCCTGCGAGGCGTCCAGTGCGGTGGCTGCCGTGGTCAGAGCCTCGGAAGCCCGCTGCTGGGCGGCGGCGGCCACCTGGGCGGAGCCAGCGATGACGGTCTGGATCCGGGCCACGTGGGCGGTGTTGACCTCGTCGCGGCGGGCCGCCCGGTACTGCCCGGTCTCCACGAAGGCGCGCAGGGCGGCCGCCGGGCCCTCCAGCGCGATGTCGGCGTACGCCTTCACCTCGGGTCCGGCGTTCTCCGCCAGCGCGGCGGCAGTGGCCTGGTCGTCGCTGCGGCGGGCGGTGTGCTGGGTGGTGAGCAGGAAGTCGAGCAGGGCCCGGTAGCCGGTGGCGTTGAGGGCGGTGGCGGCGGCCCGCTTGACGGCGTCGCCGCCCGCCTCGGCGATGCGGGCGGCCTGGATCCGGTACTCGGGGGCCGCTGCCACGTGCTGGCCGTCCTTCAGGAAGGCGTGCACCGCGGCGGCGTCGCCCGCCAGTGCGGTCGCGGCCGCCTTGGCGACCGCCTCGTACGGCGAGTCCTCCTGGAGCCTGAGCGCCTGGTCGCGCTCGTCGCGCTCACTAGCGGCCCGCCAGCCCTCGCGGGCGTACTCCACGACGACCTCGTCGGGGGCGGCGAGGGCGCTCTCGGCCGCGGCGCGCGCCCAGGGTCCCTCGGTGCGGACGGCGGCGAGGGCCATCCTGCGTCCCGTGGCGGCGATCGCGGCGGGGTCGGCGTCCGGGCGGGCGGCGTCCTGGGCGAGCCGGAGGAACTCCGCGCGGAGCGCGTCGGAGTCCGCCGAGGCCTTCTGCTCGTCGGCCCGGGCCTTGTCGTGGGCGGCCTTGAGGTCCTTGGCCTGGTTGACGCTGTCGGCCTTGCGGGCCGCGAGCTCCGCGGCTTCGGCCCTGCGCGCCTCGTCGTGGATGCCCTTGGCCTTCTGTACGGCGGCGAAGGCCTCGTTGGCGCGCTGGAGTGCGGCGTCCGCGTGGGCCTTGGACTGCAGGGCCGCCTCCCGGGAGCCGGCCGCGTGCTCTCCGGCCTTCATGGCGGCGTCGGCGGCGTTGCGGGCGTGCCGGGCGGCGGAGCGGGCGGCGTCCCGGGCCTCGCGGGCCTGCCGGGCCGCGTCCGCGGCGTGGGCGGCGGCGGCGTTCGCGGCGCGGGTGGCCTCCGCCCCGTGCCGCCGGGCGGCGGCCGCTGCGGCGCGGGCCTGGGCGTTGGCCTCGTCCGCCTCGCCGTTGTAGCCGGCCGCCTCCTCGGCGGCCGCGGCGGCCGCGTCCGAGTTGGTGATGGAGGAGGCGGCGGCCCGGGCGGCGACGGCGGCCGCGTCGCCGGAGAGGGCCGCGCGCTCGGCGGCCGTGGCGGCGCCGTCGGCTGCGTCGGCGGCCTGCCGGGCGAAGGCGGCGAGCTTCTCGTCGCGGTCGCCCGCGGCGGCGTGGGTGAGGGCCTTCGTCGCGGCGTTCGCGGCCCCCGAGGCGGCGCGGGCCGCGGCTCCGGCGGCGGTCGCGGCGACCTGGGCCGCGGCGTTCGCGGCGCGGGCCGCGGCGACCGCGGACTGGGCCGCCTGGGCGGCGCGCCGGGTGGATTCGGCGGCCCGGCGGGCGGCTTCGGCGGCCCGGGCGGCGTCGTTCTTCGCGAGGGCGGCCTCCTGGCGGGCCCGCTCGGTCTCCTCCTTGGCCAGGCGGGCCAGCGCGACCGCCTTGTCGGCGGCCTCCTTGGCCGCCTTGCTCTCGCGTTCCGCCGCGTCCCCGGCCTCGTCGGCCTGCCGGGCGAGTTCCGTGACGGAGGCGTGCTCCTGGTCCTGCGCCCGTGCCACGTACTGACCGAAGGCGAGGAACTCGCGTACGTCGTCGATGGACCCGTTGAGGGCCGCGGTGGCGGCGGCACGGACCTTCGGGCCGCCTGCCGTCTCGAGCTGCGCCACGCGGACGCGTGCGTCGGAGTCGCGCTTCTTGAACTGGCCCTCGCTCAGGAAGGCGCGGACCGCTTCGATGTCGCCGTTCAGCGCCTGGTCGGCGGCCTCCTTGACGGTCCTGCCGCCCGCCTCTCCGATCCGGGCCGCCTCGACCCGCTGGTCCTGTGCCAGGGGGGCCTTCCAGCCCTCCTTCAAGAAGGCGTCGAGCTGTTCCGCCGAACCCTCCAGGGCCAGTTCCGCGGCCCTGCGGACGGCGGGGCCGGCCTCCGCGACGACCTGGAGGGCGGCCTCCCGGTCGTCGAGGTTCTCGGCCAGGGCGCGGCCCTTCTCGAGGAAGGCGCGTATGTCCGCGTCCGTACCGGTCAGGGCGGCGCCCGCGGCGGCCCGGACGGCCGGGCCGCCCGCCTTCCAGAAGGCGAAGGCCTGTCCCCGGTCGCTGGCCTGGGGGCCGGTCTCGGCGGCTGCCGGCGCCGCGGACACCAGTGTCGACAGGAGGGCGAGCGGCAGGGCCCCGCTGATCAGCAAGCGTGCCGCGGACCCCCTCCCCTGCCTGCGGTGCGGTGGGCCTGTTCTGTGACGCACGAGTTCTCCTGTCCGCTGCGACCCGCTCCTGCTGGGGCCGAGGTGCGTGAAACCCGGCGGTGCCGGGGTTAGGTGAGGACCCGTCAGGGACGGGCGGTCCGGTGGCGTGTCCCGCCGGGATCCGGCAGGGACGGCCCGGGGCTCCGCACGGGCGGGTGGGGGCGCGGGCGGGGCGGAAGCGGGCCGGGCCGGACCCTCCGGGGCCCGGCCAGCGGATCTTACGAGCCGGACCGCGCCAATTTCAACCGGAGTTGATTAGCAATCACCTTTGGTTGATAACTCGTCGGGAACTGGCTACCGTTCCCCTGCGGCGGGCCACGGCCCCGGGGGCCCCTGCCTCCGCGGTCGTCGGCACGGGCCCCTCACCGGGCGGTCCCCGCCCGCTCCCGCCCGGCTCCGCCCCGCACCCAGGACCCGCCGCCCCGCGGCGCCGCCTCCCGGCCGGGACACGGCACGAGCGCCCACCACGAACCCCACCCGCCCCCGCCGGGGCGGGCACGACGAAAGTGACCTTCATGGCATCGCGTACACGCCGGTGGCTCCCCGCCGCCGCCACCGCAGCGGTCTTCCTGGGGACCGCGACCCCCCTGGCCGCGGCCACCGGGGAACCGGGCGGGAGCCCCGGCGCCCCGCACGCCGTCGAGGACGGGACCTACCCCGGCAGCGACGACATCCTCGCCGACACCGGCGCGAAGCTGATCCGCGGCGACGGCGGGATCACGCACACCTCCTGCAACGACCCCTACCAGATCAAGGTCTGGGCCCGGGACCTCAAGCTCCCCGACGAGCGCATGTGCTTCGCCGCCCCCCGCGGCTCCGGCTTCCTCACGGTCTCGATCCCGGGCGCGTACCGGATCCAGACGTACGGCCGCGACGTCGAGGCGGGCATCTCCGTCAAGGGCGAGACCAAGGACCTGGAGATCCCCGGCAACACCAGCAAGGGCTTCGGGGAGGCGGGCGCCGACCCCTCCGCCGCCGTGCTGCTGCGCCTCCGGGTCACGGGGGTGACGGGCGACAAGCCGCCCGTCGGCATCCACCCCCCGGATGCGGAGGGCCTTGCCTTCAACACCAAGCTGGTGATGGGTGACGGCAGCCGCTCCTGCTCCGGCGCCCTCGTGGACCCGCAGTGGGTGCTCACCGCCAAGAGCTGCTTCGCCGAGGACCCCTCCGCACCCGGGACGGTGGCCGCGGGCGCCCCCAGGGACGCGACCACCGCGGTCGTCGGCAGGTCCGCGCTGTTCCTGCTCGGCGGCCACACCAGCGCCGTGGACCGGATCGTCCCCCACCCGGACCGCGACCTCGTGATGGCCCGCCTGGCCAAGCCCGCCGAACGCATCACCCCCGTCGCCCTGGCGACCGCGGCGCCGACGGCCGGCCAGGACCTGACCGTCGCGGGCTTCGGCCGCACCCGCACCACCTGGGTCCCCCAGACCCGCCACGAGGCCGTGTTCACCGCGGGCGAGGTGACCGCCGGCGGTTTCGCCCTCGCGGCCAAGTCCCCTGCCGACGCCACCGTCTGCAAGGGCGACGCCAGCGGGGCCGCGTTCCGCAAGGAGAACGGCGCATGGGTCCTGGCCGGGATCACCGGCACCGGCTGGCAGGGCGGCTGCCTCGGCACGCCGGCCTCCGAGACGCGCGGCGGCGCCTTCGGCACCCGCGTGGACGACGTCCGGGACTGGGTCCTGCGCGCCCGCACCCAGGGCACGGGCTGGCAGACCCAGGCCGTGGTGCGCTCCGGCTCCGGCACCTACCAGAGCACCCGTCTGGCCGACGGCTCCTGGACCCCGTTCGACGACGTACAGCAGCAGGCCCCCGTCCCCGGCGGGATCCGCACGACGGCGGCCGCCGGCATCAACGGCGACACGCACGTCCTCGCCGTCAGCAACGACGGCGGCCTCTTCCACACCGTCCGCAAGGCGGACGGCACCTGGACCGGCGCCGGTGACGTCTTCTCCGTCGCCAACCGGCTGGGCGGCCTCACGCACGTGAGCGCCGGCAGCGCCGGCCACGACCTGCACGTCGTCGCCGTCGCCGACGGCAAGGTCTTCCACACCGTCCGCAACTCCACCGGGCACTGGACCCCGTTCCGCGACGTGACCCGCACCCTCGGCACCGTGACGTCCGCGGCGACCGCCGTGGTCCGGGGCGAGCTCCAGGTCACCGCCGTGAGCGGCGGCAAGGCGTACCACACGATCCGGCAGACCAGCGGCAACTGGCTCGGCTGGGGCGACGTCGCCCAGGCTGCGGGCACGACGGGCCCCGTCACCTCCCTCGCCACGGTGGGCACCGGGGACGAGACCCACGTGGTCGTCGCCACCGACGGCGGCTCCCGCCAGTACCACGCGATCCGCCAGTTCGACGGCAGCTGGAGCCCGCTGACCGAGCTCAAGGACGTACTCGGCAGCACCACCGCCACCTCCGTCGCAGCCGCAGCCGTCGCCGGTGAGCTGCAGCTCGCCGTCACCACCGCCGACGGCAAGCTGCTCCACACCGTCCGCCACACCGACCGCACCTGGGCCGCCACCGGGGCCGTGGCGCTCCGGGGCCTTCCGGCCGCCCCGGGCCCCCTCGCCCTGACGGGCACCTGGAACGGCTGACGCGCAACGGGTGCCGTGCGGCCGCCGACGGCCGCACGGCACCTGCGCGTACCTGCTGCGAGACCCTCTGCGCCGGGTACGGCGTGCTGCCGACCGGTCTCAGTTCAGGTCGAGTCGGTGCGCGGGTCCACGGCCCAGTGGTCGGCCCGCAGGACGCGCCCGGCGAACGGCACGCCCTGCTCGCCCAGGAAGCGGGAGCCAGCGGCGCGGAAGATGCCGTTGGACGTGACGCCGGACCTTCGCCTCCATGCCTACGCGAGGCAGCGGTCCGCCCAGTTCGGCCCTCATCACCCGGTCGCACCGCATGCGGACGTCCCCACCGCAGGTCAGCCGCGCCACCGGGCCTCGACGGCCTGGTCGACGCGGAAGAGCGCACCGCACTCGGCGCAGTGGGCACTGCCGAAGACGTAGGTCAGACTGCTCGCGACGGCGTGCTGGCCGTCGGCGAGCGCACGGGCGTGGAGCCGCTTGCCGAGCCCTTCCAAGGAGGAGGGGTCCGCGGGCAGCAACTCCCTGCGGTCCCCCGCGTCCTTGTTCATGTAGAAGCCGTCAGCGGTCGTGAAACAGCCGTGTTCGCCGAACACCACGTAGATGTCGGCCCCGCATGCGGGGCAGGGGACTTCGTACTCCTCTTCGCTGAGCCCGTGCAGCTCCTCCCCCCACACCTCCTCCCCCTCGAACGCCAGCAGGGCTTCCAGCAGTTCCACGTACAGACCCGGACTGCCGGTCAGCGACGGATCGCGCAGTGCCCGCTCCGCCAGCCCGGTCAGCTCGGCGATCTGCGCGGCGTGGGCGTCCTCCGGACGGGGCGTCCCCTGGGGCCGGTCGATGCCGGCGACGATGGAAGCGGCCAGCAGCAGGGGCATGGCCCGGTCCGCGGCCGTCCACCGGCGGGCCATACCCGTGAGCGCGGGCAGGGCGGCGTAGCTCGCGGGGTAGACCGACCCCTGGTGGCACAGGCGGGACCAGAGCTCGCTCCACGCGGGATCCTGCGGATCGGGCCCGACCGCCTCCAGGAGACCTGGAACGTCTTCGGCGGTGCCGTAGGCATGGGTGAGCTGAGACCAGTCCGTCATACGGGTGACGCCGGGGTGGCGGGAGCGCCGGCCGTCAGGGCCGCGAGGTCCAGCGACCGCAGCATCGCGTCCCGGTCCGCCGGAACGTACTCCTGCCCGGCGGCGGCCGCGTCCAGCAGCTCCCGGATCTCGGCGGGCGTGAGGCTGCGCGCCTCGGCCGCGGCCAGCAGGGCGTCCGCCCGGGACCGGGGCAGTCCGCGCTCCGAGGCGATCAGGTCCTGGAGCGCCTCCGCGCGGACCGCGTAACGGCTCATTCCGCAGTCGAGGCCGTCGTCGTCGAGCTCGTCGGGGTACGGCGCGCGGGCCCAGGCGCCGTTCTCGTACCAGTACACGCAGCCCAGCTCCCAGCCTTCGAGCAGCTCCCGCAGGTGCGCGTACGGCAGCCAGTCCGGACCCTGCGCCAGCATGTCGATCGCGGGCTCGTGCCACTTCACGGCGCTGGACTCGTCCTCGCCGTAGAGCAGGTAGCGGCCCCCGCCGAGCTGCTGGAACGTCCACCAGGTGCAGCCGCGGTCGTCGAGGTGCAGGCCCCGGTCGTCGATCCAGCTGCCGGTACGCCGCCCGCCCCGGTCCTCCGCCGCGGCCGTGGCCTCCAGTACGGCGACCAGCGCCCACCGCGCCCACAGCACCTCGGCCGCCGGCAGGTCCTCCGGCCGCCCCGGCCTCCCGATCGCCATCCCGTCCCCCAGTCCGTCGAGCCCGTACGGCGTCCCGCATGATCGCCGGGTCTGATCGTAGACCAGCGCCGGGGGCCCCTCGCTGCCCGTCACCGGCGCCGGGCAGTCGGGGTGCGGTCCCCCACCGCGTTCAGGACCCGGAGGGCGGCGGGGAGGTGTGGGCCTGCCAGTCGGCCCGGCCGCCCTGGCCCAGGACGCCGGAGGGCGAGGCCAGGTCTTCGTGGGGGGCGGCGAGTTCACGGCGGGCGGCGCGGGCGACGAGCGCCGGGAAGAGCGGGCGCAGGGGCTGGCACCAGCGCAGCCACGGAGGGGCGTACACGGAGTGCGCGCGGCGTTCGATGCCGGTGGCGAGCCACTGGGCGACCTGCTCGGGGCTGTGGACGCGGCGGGCGAAGGCCGGCTGGTTGCGGCGCAGGGCGTGCAGGACGGGCTGGTCGTCCAGGCCGTTGATCATGTCGGTGCCCGTCCAGTGGAGGTAGGCGATGCCGACCCCCACCCCGGTGGGGACCGTCTCGTTGCGCAGGGCCTGGGCGAAGGACTCGACGCCGGCTTTGGAAGCGCAGTAGGCGCTCATCAGCGGCGCGGAGCCGAAGGCGGCGGTGGAGGCGATCTGCAGGAAATAGCCGCGGGTGCGGTGCAGCTGGGGCAGGAAGGCGCGGGCGGTGTTCGCGGATCCGGTGAGGTTCACGTCGATGACGCGCTGCCACAACTCCGCATCCGTACGCTCGAAGGGGCCTCCCACCGCGATCCCGGCGTTGGCCACCACGACGGCGGCCGGCCCCAGGCGGTCCTCGACGTGCCGGGCCGCCCGGCGCAGCGCGTCGACATCGGTCACGTCGGCCTCGAAGCAGGTGCTCTCGTGGGGCAGCAGCGCAGCGGTGCGGTGCAGGCGCTCGGCCTCACGCCCCAGCAGCGCCACGCGCATGCCCGCTCCGGACAGCTCCCGCGCCAGCGCCGCGCCGATGCCGCGCGCCGCCCCGGTGACGACCGCGACGCGTCCCCTCAGCGGCGAGCCGGGGTCCTTCGCTGTGCGCATGTCGCAACCCTCCGTACGGCAACCGGGACACCCGTCCATGGTCCGCGCACCCGGGCCCGTCCGCATCCGGCCCGGACCCGGGGGCCGCCGACGACGCCTGGCGATGACAGACGACATTGGCCGTATCTCGTCTGCCGTCCCGCGACCCGCAGAGGCTTAATGATGCTCCCGCGCCACGCACTGCGGGGGTGGTGGTGACGACACGGGGGGGGCCATGGACCACACAGGCGGCATCGGCGTACCGCCTCCCGGGCCTCCGCCGCAGCTTCCGCCCGGGCGCCCGTCCCAGCCGCCTCCTGAGCCTCCTCAGATACCGCCGATGCCGCTGCCTCCCCGGCGGGGAAGGCCGCTGGAACTCCGGGTCCAGCGGCAGATCCTGTGGGTGGGGGCGGCGGCCGTGCCGTTGCGCAACGTCAGTTGGGTCGAAGTGTTCAGGCTGAGGCCCGCCTGGGGCAGGGCCGGGGTCTACCTCCTGGTGTTGGCGGCCTTCGCCTTCCTGCTCTCCGACCGGCTCGGCTCCACGGACGGGGGCGGCGGCCCCGCTGCGGGCATCCTGGCCGTGATCACCCTGATCGTCGTCTGCGCCGTCCTGCTCTGGTCGAGGAAGCCGGTGCTGGTCGTCGAGCTGAACAGCGGTTCCCGGGTGGTTCTGACCCTGCCGGACATGGATCAACTGCGGGCGGTCGCCGGGCAGGTCGTGTACGCGATCGACCACCCGGAGTTCGAGTTCTCCGCGGTTCTGGAACAGCACAACACCACGAACAACTTCGGTTCCGTCGTCCACATGAACGGCGGCCGGGGAAACACGGGGATCAAACTGTGAGCGACACGTCGAACCACTGACCTGCGTGAGCGCGGCACGGTCCCCTGGGTGCGGGCGGGCGCCCGGTCACGGGGCGGGAGGGGAGGCCGGTTTGGCGCGCTGGGGGTGGAGGGTCTCGTGCCGGGCCAGCATCGCGGTGTACTCGGCGATCTTCCGGGCGCGCGTCTCGGGCCGCTTGACGGATTCGACCCGGTTGATGAGGGCGAAGCGGTTGGTCTTGGTGAGCACCTCGAACATGGCCTGTGCCGCCGGGTCGGCGGCGATCGCGGCCCGCAGGTCGTCCGGCACCTGCGCTTCGGACGAAGACGCGTAGGCCGCCGCCCACCGCCCGTCCGCCTTCGCGGCCTCCACAGCGGCCCGGCCCGCGGGGTGCATCAGGCCGGCCTCCTCCAGCCGGGCCACGTTGGCGACGTTGCGCCGGGACCACACGCTGCGGGGGCGGCGCGGGGTGAGCCGCCTCCAGGAGCTCTCCTCGTCGCGCTTGCGGGCCTGGCCGTCGATCCAGCCGAAGCACAGGGCCTCGTCGACCGCCTGCTCCCAGGTCAGCGTGGTGACGGTGCCGCCCTTCCTGGTCAGGGCGAGCCATACGCCGGGAGACGTGGTGTGGTGGGCCAGCAGCCAGGCGCGCAGCGCGGCGCCGTCGGCGACGATCAGCTCGTCCAGGTCGGTTCCGGTCATCCCGCAAGGGTACGGGCCGCCGCCTACCCCTTGGGCAGGCGCCGGCGCACCTCACACCCCTGTCGCTCCGGTGCCCGGCGGGGCGGTGCGGCTCACCACCACGGGCCGCAGTAGCTGCCCTCTCCGACGGCCCGGCCGCAGGCGCGGAAGCGGGTGTCGGGGTCGGGGCTGGTCGCGTGGGCGGGGGTCCACGGGGTCATGCCGGCCGTATGGATCTGGAACGGGCCGCACTGCGTCCAGCTGGCTCCGCCGTTGCGGGTCACATCCATCCAGTACTGGTCCCCCGGCTTGGTGTATCCGGCGATGCGGGTCCAGCCCTGCTGGACCCCGTCCAGGTTGCCGACCCGCAGCTCCACCCTGCGGCGGTTGAACGGGGAGGTGTAGCCGGTGTTCAGCGGGACGGTGTGGACGGTCCAGGCGCCGGTGGCCGAGGCCGGGTTGGGCCAGCTCTGGCAGTCCCCGGTGGAGGCCGCGGCCTGCGGGGCGGCGAGGACTCCGGACAGCGTGACCAGCGCGAGTCCGGACAGCAGGACGGTCCACCTGCGGCGCGCGGACGCGGCGGCCGGCTCTCGTACGGGAGAAGAAGACATGCGGGATCGGTCCTTCGGCTTGAGGAGGGGACGGGAAGGGTGCGGCAGGGGGTGCGGGAGGTACGGGGGTCAGAGGCCGCCGACGCCCGGGCCGCACATGGGGACGCCGGGGATGGGCTCCCAGTCGCCGCCGTACGTCACGGCGTTGGCGGGCAGCCAGCCCCAGCCGTTGCGGGAGAGGGCGGTGTCCGCCTGGGTGTAGAGCCAGTAGTTGTTGACCCCGGTGCCGTTCCTGGGGTTCATCACGCCCATGCGCTGGCACACGACCCAGTTCGTCCCCGCGTACAGGGTGCCGACGCTCTGCCGGCTGCCCACCGGGTCGAGGAGGACCGCGGAGTTGGTCCAGGTCGGGCAGGTGGAGGTGCGGAAGCGGCCGCCGAGGAAGTCGGTGACGACCGGGCCGTTCCAGCAGCTGCCGGCGGCGGCCCGGGCCGGGGCGGCGGGAGCGGCGGCGAGTCCGAGGGCGAGGAGGGCGGTCGCGGCGACGGCCGCCGGGCCCGTCACGCGGGCGGGCAGGAGAGCGGAGGTGCGGACGCGGCGGAACATGGGGGTGGCACCCCTTTCGGGTCGGTGGGCGGAGCGCCGGGGGCCCTGCCGGGCCGTCCGGTCGTACCGCCGGGACCGACAGCGTCGGGGAGGGTGCCCGCGGCCCTCAAACCGCTTCGCTCCACCCTTAAAACCCCAGTTCAGGGGAGGCTGCCCGCCAGCTGGGCGCCGAGCGGCGTGAGGGTGTGCACCACCGAGCAGCCGCTGCGGGTGGTCCGGGCGAGCCCGGCCTCCCGGAGGACCGTGGCGTGCTGGCTGGCGGCGGCGGCCGATACGCCGAGGCGCCGCGAGAGCTCCGTCGTCGTGCAGCCCAGGGCCAGGGCGTCGAGCGCGGCGGCGCGCGTCCGGCCCATGAGGGCCGCGAGCCGGTGCGCCTGGGGGTGGGGCGGCGCCGTCCCCGCGGGCTGCAGTACCTGCGCCGCGCCGCCTGCCCGCTGCGCCGGGTAGACCAGCACGGCCGGGCCCTCCGCCTGCGGCTCGGGCAGGAAGAGCTGCGGCCTGCCGCAGAAGAACGAGGCGGAGACGAGCAGCCCCCGGCCGCCGAGCCGGATCTCGGCCCGCGTCCAGCCGGGCAGCTCGAGGACGGGCGAGGACCACCGCACGGCCGGGTGCAGCTGTCCCAGGACCCGGTCGAGCCCGCCCTCCAGGAAGGCCCGCCCGGACAGGGCGTGCTCGGTGTCGGCGTGCCCGCGGATCCGGGACCAGTACGGCGCGACGGCCGCGGCGTGGGCGCCGGCCGTCAGCTGCGCCAGCCGGCGGCGTCCGTCCCGGCGCCCCTCCGCCAGGTCGGCCAGCCACCCGGGCGCCCCGGGGCGCCGGGCGGGGCCCAGCTCCTCGGCGAGCAGTTCGCGGGGCAGGGCCGTGAAGGCCTCCACGGCGGAGTCGAGGCCGTCCGCGGCGCCCACGGTGGAGAAGACGTCGACGGGCGGCCTGCGTACCGGGGCCAGCACCGCCAGTTCGGCCGTCTGCCGGTGCAGCAGCGGCCGCGTCGCGGCACGCCAGGGGTCGAGCAGGGCGGGGCGGTCGCGCAGTTGGAGGGCCTGGAGCGCGAAGACGGTCTCGGCGAGCGGGCCCAGCGTGGGGACCAGGCGGACGCGGGCCAGGTCCTCGGCGGTCAGGTGTACGCGCGGCACGACAGCTCCTCCCCGGCCTTCGGCGGCCGCGGCTCGACCCGGCGGTACGGCGGGGCGACCCGTCGGATCCGGCCCGCCCACCAGCACCTTTTAAGGCGGGGTCGAACAGCATCGCAGGACGGCCCCCGATCGAACAAGCTTTCCCCGCCGGCCGGTCGGAGGCCGGATGCGAAGCAGTACGCAGCAGACGGCACACAGCACACACAGCAGGGGGAACCAACCCTGAAGTCGACCAGGAGCAGGTTCATGCGGGCCGCCACCTCGATGGCGGTCGTCGTCGCGGGCGCAGGTCTGAGCGTGGCGGTCACCGCACCGGCCGCCCAGGCGTGCGTCATCGACCCGGACACCAGCCAGTGCATCCCGAACATCCCGTACGCGAAGACGCTCAACCACCAGGCGCAGGGGCAGCACCAGGGCCACTACTGCGGCCCGGCCTCCACCCGGATCGCCCTGACCGTGCGCGGCCGCTACCCGAGCCAGGAGCACCTCGCCGACGGCAACAACCTCAAGACGGACATCTACAACGGTACGAACAGTTCCTGGGACGTGCGCCGCGTACTGAACGCGCAGGCCGGCACCACCTGGTACGACGCGAAGGTGCGCAGCGGCCCGAACGCCACCTACGGCCACTACAACCAGGCGGACTGGGCCGCGCTCCTGAAGTCGGACGTGCGCTTCGACATCAACCGCGGCTACGCCCTGGTCGTCAACGTGGTCGGCTCCGCCTCCACCGGCTCGGGCACCCGCTCGTACCCGAACGGCCACTACCTGACGGTCGTCGGCTACGACAACTACGGAAGCCGGGCCTACGTGGTGGACACCGGCTACCACGACGGCCGCAGGGACGCGGACGGGTTCGGGTACTCCGCGTACTGGATCGACACGGCGAAGCTGGCCGCCTGGAGCTACAACAGGGGCTACGCGGCCTGAGCCCCGCGCTGCGCCCGGGCCCGGTGCCCGGGCGCAGCGGTGGCGGGTGCGCCTGCGCCGTACGTGCCGGCGGTCCGGGTGTCAGGCCTCGCGCGCGCCCTCGTACATGGCGGCGACGAGGTCCGCGTACGTGCGCTCGACGACGGGGCGCTTCACCTTGAGGCTGGGGGTGAGCTCGCCGTGTTCGACGTCGAGGTCGCGGGGCAGGACGGTGAACTTCTTGACGGTCTGCCAGCGCTGGAGGCCGCCGTTGACCTCCTGGACGAAGCCGTCGACGAGTGCGTGGACCTCCGGGGAGGTGACGACGTCGGCGTACGTGCGTCCGGCGAGGCCGTTCGAGGCGGCCCAGGGCATGATCACGCTCTCGTCGAGGGTGACGAGGGCGGTGCAGTAGTTGCGGCCGTTGCCGATGACGAGCATGTTGGAGGCGAAGGGGCAGGCGGCCTTGAAGCGGCCCTCGATCTCGCTGGGGGCCACGTACTTGCCGCCGGAGGTCTTGAAGAGGTCCTTCTTGCGGTCCGTGATCCGGACGTAGCCGTCGCCGTCTACCTCGCCGATGTCCCCGGTCCGCAGCCAGCCGTCGTCCTCCAGCACTTCGGCCGTCGCCTCGGGGAGGTTGTGGTAGCCGCGCATGACGCCGGGGCCGCGGACGAGGACCTCGCCGTCCCCGGCGATGCGGATCTCGGTGCCGGGCAGGGGTTTGCCGACCGTGCCCACGCGGCAGTCCTCGGCCGGGTTCACGGTGCACGCGGCGCTGGTCTCGGTGAGGCCGTAGCCCTCGAGCACGTTGACGCCGGCGCCCGCGAAGAAGTAGCCGATGTCGGGGGCGAGCGCCGCGCTGCCGGAGGCGCTGCCGCGCAGTGCCCCGCCGAAGGCCGCCCTGATCTTTCCGTAGACCAGCCGGTCGGCGACGGCGTGCCGCGCCCTGAGGGACAGGGGCGGCCTGCGCCGCCCCGGGGCCGCCCGCTGCTCCTGCGCGGTCCGGGCGTACTCGCGGGCGACCCCGGCCGCCCACAGGAAGATCCGGTACTTGACCCCGCCCTCGGCGCGCGCCCGGGCGGCGATGCCGTTGTAGACCTTCTCGAACACGCGGGGGGCGGAGGCCATGATGGTCGGCCGGACCACGGGGAGGTTGGCGACGATGCGGTCGATGCGGCCGTCCACGGCCATGACGTGGCCGGACTGCACCTGCCCGGAGATGAGGGCCTTGCCGAAGACGTGGGACAGCGGGAGCCACAGGAACTGCACGTCGTCGGGGAGCACGAGTCCCGTGGCCTCCTGGGCGACCCCCTGGTACGACCAGCAGTCGTGCACCAGGCGCACGCCCTTGGGGCGCCCGGTGGTGCCCGAGGTGTAGATCAGGGTGGCCAGCTGCTCGGGGGCGATCGCCCGGACCGCCTCCTCTACGGCGCCGGGGTGCCCGGCCAGGTGGGCGGCGCCGCGCCGCTCCAGTTCGGCGAGGGTGAGCACCTCCAGGCCCTCGGCGGCCGGCGCGTCCGGCGCCGGATCGAAGAGGACCGCGTACTCCAGTCCCGGCAGGTCCTTCTTGTGCGCCACGACCTTGGCCAGCTGCCCGGCGTCCTCGACGAAGACCGCGCGGCTGCCGGAGTCGGCGAGGATGTACGCCGTCTCCTCGCCGTTGGTGCTCGGGTAGACGGCCGTCGCCGCCACTGCCGCGCACATCGCGCCCATGTCGGCGAGGATCCACTCCACCCGCGTCGAGGAGATGATCGCGACCCGCTCCTCGGTCCGCAGGCCCAGGTTCAGCAGTCCGGCCGCGACCGCCTTCACCCGCTCGGCGGTCTGCGCCCAGGTCAGCGACCGCCACTCCTCGGCCCCGCCCTCCCCGGCCCCGTCCCCGACGGGGGCGGGGTAGCGGTACGCCTCCCGGTCGGGGGTGGCGGCGGCGCGCGACAGGAACAGGTGCGCCACGGACGGCGGCCGGTCCTCGAGCAGGTGCTGTGCAGAAGTCACGTCGGCCTCCGGGCCCCAGGGCAGCCGCCGCACACGGGCGAACTGGCGGGTAACTTGCGGACGTTCCCGAGGCTAGGGCCCGTACCCGCCACTGCGTAAGGGAGTTGACCGATGATTACGGCGGCGCGGGGGGCGCCGCGGCCTCATCCGGCCGGGGCGAGGGGGCCTCCGTAGCGGACGGGCAGGGTGGTCAGGCCGCGGGCGCGGAGGGAGGGGCGCCAGGGGGCGGGGGCGGGCGGAGCGGCTGCTTCGAGGTGCGGGTAGCGGGCGAGCAGGGCGGCGAGGGCGATCTCGGTCTCGGCGCGGGCCAGCGGGGCGCCCAGGCAGTAGTGGATGCCGTGGCCCAGTGCCAGGTGGCCGCCGGTGTCGCGGTCGAAGTCGAGGGTGTCGGGGCGGGGGAAGCGGGCGGGGTCGCGGTTGGCGGCGGCGAGGGAGAGCAGTACGGTCTCGCCGGCGGGGACGGTGACGCCGGCGATGGTGACGTCCTCGGTGGGGAAGCGGCGGACGGCGAGGGCCGCGGGGCCCTCGTAGCGGGCGAACTCCTCGACGGCGGCCGGGATCCGGGCGGGGTCCCTGCGGAGCAGGGCCAGCTGTCCGGGCTGCTGCAGGAGGGCGTGGACGGCGTTGCCGATCAGGTGCACCGTGTTCTCGTAGCCGGCGAACAGGACGAGGAAGGCGACCGAGGTCAGTTCGTCCTCGCTCAGCCGGTCGCCGTCGGCTTCGCGGACCGCGGTGAGGTCAGACAGGAGGTCGTCGGCGGGCCGTTCGCGCTTGTGGGCGATGAGCTCCGCGAGGAAGCCCAGCATGGCGGCGACCGCCCCGCGGGCGTCCTGCGGGCGCGCCGGGTCCGGGGAGACCAGGGCGTCGGTCCAGGACCGGAAGTCCCGGCGGCGGTCCTCCGGGACGCCGAGGACCTCGCAGATGACGGTGATGGGCAGCGGGGCGGCGTACGCGGTCAGCAGGTCGGCGGTGCCCGCCGGGCCGAGCCGGTCGAGGAGGCGCTCGGCCGTCGCGCGGATCGGCAGGCGCAGCTGCTCGACGCGGCGCGGGGTGAAGGCGCGGCCGACGAGCCTGCGGATGCGGGTGTGGTCGGGCGGGTCCATGTTGAGCAGGTTGGCGTCGAGCGCCGGAGGCAGTGACAGGCCGCGGTAGTTGCCCTCCGCGGCGTGCGACTTGTCCAGCGAGAGCCGGGGGTCGGCGAGGGCTGCGCGTACGTCGGCGTAGCGGGTCACCAGCCAGGCCGGCATCCCGTCGGTGCCCGATATCCGGCAGACGGGCGCCTCGGTGCGCAGGCGGTCGTAGACGGCGTAGGGGTCGGCGGCCAGTTGCTGGTGGAGGTCCATGCGGCCGACCCTAAGGGAACGTCAGAGACCGCTGTCGGCGGCCGGGGGCGGCGGGCGGGACCAGCCGGGTGCGGCCGGACCCCGCGCCGACCCCCACCCGCGCCACACCGCACCGCACCGCACCGCCACAATTTCGAAGAGTTCTTTCAAATCGACCTGCGCTTTACCACACGTTGACCGCAGAAAAATCCCGCAAAACCGCTGATCGCACATCAGATAACCGTCGGGTAACTTACCGGTTAAGAATTGAAGATCGCGAATTTATCTGCGTAAGGTTCGGGGCCATTTCGATCAAGTGAAGAAGGATCCCCATGCCCACTCCGCCGATAAGGCAAAGAAGCGGTGTGTCCTATCGGCGCACACTCACGGCCGGCCTGGCCGCGGTCCTCGGACTCGCCACCCTGCCCTCGCTGGTGCCCGCGGCCACCGCCGACGGTCCCGCCGCCCCGGCGAAGACCGGTACCGCCGTCGCGCTCGAGAAGGCGCGCGCGACGGGCGAGCGCGTGGAGATCGTCAGCGAGCGCAGCGAGACCGCCGAGGTGTTCGCGAACCCCGACGGCACCCTCACCGAGGACCGGCACTTCCTCCCGGTCCGCGTGCGGCAGGGCGGCAAGCTGGTCGACGTCGACACCACCCTGCGCACGGAAGGTGACGGCTCCGTCTCCCCCCGGGCCACGGCCATGGACGTGACCTTCTCCGGCGGCGGCACCGGCCCGATGGCCACCCTGGTCGAGGACGGCCGCAGCTTCTCGCTGTCCTGGCCGGACCCGCTGCCCGCCCCCGTGCTCGACGGCGACGTGGCGACGTACCGCGAGGTGCTGCCCGGGGTCGACCTCCGGCTCAAGGCGGGCGTCGACGGGTTCCAGCAGCTGCTCGTCGTGAAGTCCGCGAAGGCCGCGAAGAACCCCCGGCTCGCCCAGGTGCGCTACGGGCTGGACGCCGAGGGCGTCGAGGTGTCGGCCGACGAGCACGGCAACCTGACCGCCGTCGACCCCTCCGGGGCCGAGGTCTTCGCCGGGCCCACGCCCCAGATGTGGGACAGCTCCAGCGCCACCGCCGACTCCCCGCTGGCCCCCCGCAAGCCCGGCGCGGCCGCGGGCGAGGCGACCGACACCGAGGACCCGGCCTTTGACCCGGCCCTCGGCGCCAACGACGCCGCGATGAAGACCGAGGTCACCGACTCGGCCCTGGCCATCACGCCCGACCGCGCCCTGCTGACGGACCCCGACACCGAGTACCCCGTCTACATCGACCCGTGGGTGTCCGGCAGCCGCGAGGCCTGGGTCCGCGTCTACAAGCGGTACCCGGACACGGCGTACATGGGCGACGAGACGGTCGCGCGCGTCGGCTACGAGTCCGACACCGGCGGGCTCTCGCGGTCCTTCTTCCAGATGAACTCCAAGAACCTCTGGGACACCAACAAGCAGATCGTCAAGTCGACTTTCCGGATCAAGAACACCTGGTCCTGGTCCTGCTCGGCCCGCGCGGTCGAGCTGTGGGACACCGGCCGGATCGCCTCCACCACCACGTGGAACAACCAGCCGGGCTGGATCAAGAAGCTCGCCTCGGTCAACGCGGCGAAGGGCTGGTCCGCCGACTGCCCGGCCGGCGACCTGGAGTTCGACACCACCTCCATGGCCAAGGAGGCGGCCGCGAAGAAGTGGGCCGACATGACGGTGGGCCTGCGCTCGGCGTCGGAGACGGACACCTTCGGCTGGAAGAAGTTCGACCCGGCTACCGCGGTGCTGTCCACCGAGTACAACACCCCGCCCGCGCTCCCCACCGGCATGCAGAGCACCCCGGCGCCGAACGCGTCCGGCTACATCGGCAAGACCAACGCGGCCACCGGCATCCACCTGCGCGCGAAGATCACCGACGGTGACGGCGGCAACCTCAAGGCCCGCTTCCGCCTCCAGCCCGCGGGCGGCACCGCCACCGAGGGCGTCGTGGACGTGGCCAGCGGCGCGGTCGCCGACTGGCGGATCCCCGGCACCCCGGCGGACGGCGCCTACACCTGGCAGGTACGCGCGGAGGACGCCCACGGCGCCACCGCGTGGACCACGGCGGCGGCGTTCACCCTCAAGCAGACGGCGCCGGTGGCGCCCACCGTCGCGGTCGACCCGGCCACCGGCCTCGCCACCTTCTCCGTGGACGGCCCCACCGGCGGCGCGCACATCGCCTCGTACCGCTTCGGGGTCAACGCCGACCAGCCCACGCAGCGGGTGACCGCCTTCCAGGGCCGGGCCACCGTCCTGCTCCCGAAGCTCCCCGAGGGCCGCTACACCGTGAAGGCGTACGCCACCGACCTGGCGGGCAACGACTCCGAGGCCGCCGACAGCAGCGGCGTGCTGTGGGAGAGCGGCCTCGCCGCCACCTCCCTCGCGGACGCGGCGACCACGTCGGGCAACCAGCTGCTGGCCGTGGCCGGCGGCAGGGTCTGGCACGGTATGACGGGCGCCGGGATGAACGACACCACCGCCACCGTGGGCGAACTGGCCGACGTACGCCAGGTCGCCTCCGCCGCGACCGGCGCCGACCTCCAGGTCCTGGCCGTCAGCGGCGAGCAGCTCCACCACGCCGTCCGGGCCGAGAACGGCTCGTGGCAGCGCTGGGGCACGGTGACCGCGGCCGGAGCGGCCGGACCGCTGCCCGGCGTCCAGCGGGTGGCGGCCGCCGCCAACGGCACCGCGCTCGTCGTGGCCGCCGTCGCCGGGGACAAGGTGTACACGACCGTCCGCGCCGCCGACGGCAGCTGGTCGGCCTGGACCGCGGTCGCCGGTACGCCCGCGGGCATCGAACAGCTCGCCGTGGCCCAGGCGGGCGGGGCGTCCCACCTCGTCACGCTGGCGGGCGGGCAGCTCGCCCAGTTCGCCCAGGCCGCCGGGGGTGCGTGGCAGCCGGTGGCCCTGACCCCGGCCGGAGGCCCGCTGACCGGCGTGTCCTCGCTCGCCATGGCCGGGACGGGCACCGAGCTGCAGCTCGCGGCCACCGTCGAGGGCCGCGTCCACCACATCATGCGGTCCACCGCCGGCGCCTGGGGCGCCTGGGGTGACGTGACCGCACAGGTCGGCGACCTGGGCCGGGTCCACACCCTGCTCGCCACGCCGGTCACCGGCGGGTTCCGGCTGACGGCCGTGACCGACGACGCGATCAGCCAGACCACCCGGGCGGCCAACGGCACCTGGACCCCGTGGAAGGGCATCTACCAGCCCTGACACGGCCTCCGGTACGGGTCCGGTGCCGCCCCTGCGCCGGCAGGGGCGGCACCGGCGGGCCGCGCACGCCCTGCGCGACGTACACAGGCCTCCGTGTGCGCACGCGGGTCTGCGCGTGCGTACGCGCACCCGCCCGCGCCTCCGTACCCGCGGGGTTGCGCGTACCCGACGGCTTCACGCCCCCGTAAGGCCGTGCGGAAACACGTTTTTGACGGTCTTTCACGCCGATTGCACACAAGGGCAGTTCAGGAATCACCCGGGGAATTGTTAAGTGGATCACCATTTCCCCAAAGGAACCTCTGCAGCTTTACCCCCGCTTTAAATCCGCTTTACTCTCATCGCGGCTCCGATCCATCCGATCAGCCGAATTCCACACGAGAGAGCGCGGAGACAGGCGTGACCCATTCGACGAATCATCCGTCGAGAGAGCCCCATTGGAGCTCACTGGACGTGTGGCGCTGGCCGAGACCGGTGCGCCGTTCCGTCCAGGGCCTGGCCGCCGTCATCAGCGGCGCCCTGCTGGCCACCGCGGTCCCGGCCGGCGCGGCCGTCGCCGCCGGCAGCGACTTCACCGTGCGCGGCCTCCAGGGCGAGCGGCTGGTCGACGGCAAGCCCGTGAAGGCCAAGAAGCCGCCGGTGAGCGAGACCACCCGGCGCGCGCTCAAGGCCGCGCCCGCAGCCGACTGGCCCGACGCCGCGGCCAAGACCGTCGACCTGCCGCCCGCCGAGCCGGCGAAGTCGGCCAAGACGGCGAAGACCGCAAAGACCGCTGCCACCGCCCGGTCCGGGCGCGCCGCGGCGGCCCCGGTCCGCACCGAGGTCGGCGGCCTTCCCCTCACCCTCACGCCCCGGGGCGCCGCCGGCGCGAAGGACGGCGCCGACCGGCTCACCGTAGAGGTGAAGCCCCAGGCCGCCGCCGCGAAGGCGGGCGTCAACGGGGTCCTGATGACCCTGAAGCCCGCCGCCGCCGGGGCCCCGGTTCCCGAGCGGGTCTCGCTCGGACTCGACTACTCCGCCTTCGCTGGCGCTTACGGCGCCGACTGGGGTTCGCGCCTGCGCCTGGTCCGCCTGCCGGGCTGCGCGCTGACCACCCCGGACAAGCCGGAGTGCCGTACGGCCACCCCGCTGGCCGCATCCGGCAACGACGACGCGCAGCAGCGCCTGACCGGCGAGGTCACCCTCCGCCCGGAGTCCGCGAAGACGGCCGCAGCAGCCCGGACGCTGGCCGCCCCGGCGCCGGTGGTCCTGGCCGCCGAGGCCGCCGCGGGAGGCGACAAGGGCGACTACGCCGCCACCCCCCTGGCCCCCAGCGGCGCCTGGCAGGCCGGCGGCTCCAGCGGCGACTTCACCTGGTCGTACGTGTTCGACGTGCCCGACGTACCCGGCGACCTGTCCCCCGACCTGGGCCTGGCCTACTCCGCGCAGAGCGTGGACGGCCGGACCGCGGCCACCAACAACCAGCCCTCCCAGGTCGGCGACGGCTGGGAGATGGCCTCGGGCGGCTTCATCGACCGCCGCTACCAGCCCTGTGCGGAGGTGCCCGGCTCCGGCGTCACGCACAAGGACCTCAAGGGCGACCTCTGCGAGGCCTCGGACAATGCGGTCCTGACCCTCAACGGCAGCACCACCGAGCTGGTCCGCGACGACGACACCGGCGTGTGGAAGCCCGCCAAGGACGACGGCTCCAAGGTCGAGCTGCTCACCGGCGCCGACAACGGCGACGCCGACGGCAGGCACTGGAAGCTGACCTCCGTCGACGGCACCCAGTTCTTCTTCGGACTGAACAAGCTGCCCGGCTGGACCAGCGGCAAGGACACCACCGAGTCCGCCTGGACCGTCCCCCTGTACGGCAAGACCGGCGGCGGCAGGCAGCACGCCTGGCGCTGGCAGCTCGACCAGGTCGTCGACACGCACGGCAACGCCATGGCGTACTTCTACACGAAGGAGGCCAACCGCTACGGCGCCCTCGGCAAGCCCGCGGGCGTGGGCTACACCCGCGGCGGCCACCTCTCGCGCATCGAGTACGGCCACCGGGCCGGCGCCGTCTACGGCGCCCCCGCACCGGCCAAGGTCACCTTCGACACGGCCGAGCGCTGCCTGCCCGGGGCCGACTGCTCGGATGCGAAGTTCACCAAGGCCAACGCCAAGAACTGGCCCGACGTCCCGGTGGACCAGTACTGCGCCCCCGGCGCCGAGTGCAAGGACCAGCTGTCCCCGACGTTCTGGACCCGCAAGCGCATCACCGGCGTCAGCACCCACGTGCTGACCGGCGGCGCGTACAAGCCCGTCGACCACTGGGGCATGGAGCACTCCTTCCCCTCCAGCGGCGACGGCACCGCGGCCGCGCTGTGGCTCCAGTCGGTCAAGCACACCGGCAGGGCGGGCGGCTCCCTGGAGCTGCCCGAGATCACCTTCGGCGGCCAGCAGCTGGCCAACCGCGTCGACGGCCAGGACGGCCTGGCGCCGTTCGTCCGCTACCGCCTGAACTCCATCACCACCGAGACCGGCGGCCAGATCGGCGTCGGCTACTCCGCCCCGGAGTGCTCGGTCACCTCCACCCCCAAGGTCCTGCCGGCGGCGGACGACGCCAACACGCTGCGCTGTTTCCCGGTCAACTGGTACGCCCCCGGGCAGCCGATCGGCACCGACGGCCGGCCCAAGCCCCTCAAGGACTGGTTCCACAAGTACGTCGTCACCCAGATCCTGGAGACGGACCTGGTCGGCGGCGCACCCGCGGCGACCACCAGCTACGAGTACGTCGGCGCTCCCGCCTGGCGCTACGACACCTCCGAGTTCTCCCGTGACGTGGAGCGCACCTGGAACCAGTGGCGCGGCTACGGCAAGGTCCGCACCCGCGGGGGCGGCGGCAGCGACGCCAGGACCCTCTCCGAGGACGTGTTCTTCCGCGGGATGCACGGCGACAGGCTGCTCGCCGGCGGCACCCGCAGCGTCCAGGTCGCCGACTCGGAGGGCAACGCCCTCACCGACCACGACGCGTTCGCGGGGCTGACCCGCGAGGAGCTCACCTACAACGGCGACGGCGGCGCCCTGATCTCCGCCGAGACCACCGAACCGCAGGTCACGGCCGCGAGCGCGACCCGCCAGCGGACCGGCACCGTCCCGCTCACCGCCCAGACGGTCAACGTGGCCGCGGAGGCCACCCGCACGGCCGTCGAGGGCGGCACCTGGCGCCGTACCAGGACCACGACGTCCTACGACGGGTACGGCCTGCCCGTGCAGGTCGACGACCAGGGCGACACCGGCACCACCGCGGACGACCTGTGCACCCGCACCGAGTACGCCCGCAACCCCGCGATCCACCTGCTGGACCAGGTCAGCCGCGAGGAGACCGTGTCCGTCGCGTGCGGTGCCGAGGCCAAGCGCCCCGAGCACGTCGTCGCCGACGACCGCACCCACTACGACGGGAAGGGCTTCGGCGCCGCCCCGGTCAAGGGCGACCCGACCCGCGCCGAGGAGCTCGCCTCCTACGAGGGCGGGCAGCCCCGCTACGTGAGCGCGGGCACCGAGGTCTTCGACGTCTACGGGCGCAGCACCGAGCAGGTCGACCCGCTCGGCGGGAAGACCACCACCGCGTACACCCCGGCGACCGGCGAGGCCCCCACCAAGGTCACGACCACCAACGCGCTGGGGCACACCGAGACCGACGTCCAGGACCCGACCCGCGGCCTGACCACCACGGAGACCGACGCCAACGGCCGGCAGGTCCACCACGAGTACGACCCGCTGGGCCGCCTGGTCCGGGCCTGGGAGCCCGGCCGCGGCAAGGAGCTGGCACCGGACTACGAGTACGCCTACCTGATCCGCCGCGACGGCCCCGCCGTCACGACGAGCAGGTCCCTCCAGGACAACGGCAAGTACACGGTCGTCAACGAGTTCTTCGACGGCCTGCTGCGCCCGCGCCAGACCCAGGCCACCCGCTCCGACCTCGGCGAGAGCGCCCAGGCGGCCGCCGGGCGCGTCGTGACCGACACGGTCTACGACTCGCGCGGTCTGGTGGTCAAGGAGTCGGGCCCGTTCCTCAACGGCACCGACCCGAACACCGTCCTGCTGTCCGCACCGGACAACCAGATCATCCGGCAGAGCAGCTACCTGTACGACGGGGCGGGCCGCCAGACGGCCGCGCTGTTCTCCAGCCTGGGCAGCGAGAAGTGGCGCACCACCACCGCGCACGGCGGTGACCGCGTCCACACCGTCCCGCCGGCCGGCGACACCGTCACCACCCGCATCAGCGACGGCCGGGGACGGCTGACCGAACTGCGCCAGTACAAGGCCCGTACGGCCACGGGCGAGTTCGACGCCACCCGCTACGGCTACACGCCCGGCGGCGAACTGGCCTCGGTGCACGACGCCGAGGGCAACCGGTGGACCTTCGAGTACGACCTGCGCGGCCGCAAGGTGAAGGACTCCGACCCGGACCGCGGGCCCACCTCCTACACCTACGACGACGCCGACCAGCTGCTCACGTCGACCGACGCGCGCGAGAAGACCGTCGCGACGGTCTACGACGCGCTGGGCCGCCCCGTCTCCACCCACGAGGGGTCCCCGGCCGGCACGAAGCTGGCGGAGTGGACGTACGACACCCTCGCCAAGGGCGAGCTGAGCGAGGCCAAGCGCTTCACCGGCGGCCAGGCGTACGTGCAGTCGGTCCTCGGCTACGACGGCGCCGGGCGCCCCACCGGCTCCCGGGTCACCGTCCCGCAGTCCGAGGGGAAGCTGGCCGGCACCTACGAGTTCACCGGCACCTACACCGCCACCGGGGAGGTCGCAACCAGCGAGCTGCCCGCGGCGGGCGGACTGCCGGCCGAGAAGCTGACGCACGGCTACAACGCCACCGGCCTGCCCAGCACCCTCAAGGGCGCGGCCGACTACGTCACCACCTCCAAGCACACCCCCTTCGGTGAGCTGCAGCAGTACCAGCAGGGTGCGGCCGGCAAGCGCCTGGTGCACACCAACGTCTTCGACGACTCCACCCGGCGGGTCAACAAGTCCTACCTGGACCGCGAGGTGAGCCCCGGCGCGCTGTCGGAGACGGACTACTCCTACGACCCGGCGGGCAACGTCACGAAGATCAGCGAGCTGCGGGAGGGCAAGACCCGCGACACGCAGTGCTTCGCCTTCGACCACCTGCGCCGCATGACGAGCGCGTGGACCGCCAAGACCGACTGCTCCGGCGCCCCGTCGCTGACCACCGTCGGCGGTGTGGACCCGTACTGGCACTCCTACGCCTACGACAAGACGGGCAACCGGGTCTCCGACACCCGGCACGCCACCGTCGCCGGGGGCAAGGACGACAAGCGCACCCACACCTACCCGGCCGCGGGGTCGGCGCAGCGGCACACGCTGAGCCGGACCGAGGTCGACGGCCCCGCCGGGCAGCGCACCGACACGTACGCCTACGACAAGTCCGGGAACACCACGTCCCGGAAGATCGGAGCCACGGAGCAGAAGTTCGAGTGGGACGCCGAGGGCAACCTGACCAAGGTCACCGAAGGCGCCAAGACCACCGAGTACCTGTACAACGCCAACGGCGAGCGGCTGCTGCGCAGGGACCCCACGGGGACCACCCTGTACCTGGGCGGCACCGAGCTGACCGTGGCCAGGGCCGACGGGAAGCTGTCGGGCACCCGCAGCTACGACCACGGGGACGGCACCGTCGCGGTGCGCAGCTCCGCGGGGCAGCTGACGTACCTGTCCGCCGACCACCACAACACCAACACCCTCGCGGTCGCCGCCGACGGCGCGATGACGGCGACGCGCCGCACCCTCACGCTGTTCGGTGAGGAGCGGGGCGCCCGGCCCGCGGCCTGGCCCGACCAGAAGGGCTTCGTCGGCGGCACCGTCGACGCCTCCACGGGGCTCACCCAGCTGGGCGCGCGCACGTACGACGCGGCCACCGGCCGCTTCCTGTCCGTGGACCCGCAGCTCGACGTGTCCGACCCGCAGTCCATGAACGGGTACGCGTACGCGAACAACAACCCGGTCAGCATGACGGACCCGGACGGCGAGGCCTTCTGGATCCCGGCCATCATCGCCGCCCGCATCGCCTACCAGCTGTGGAAGGCGAAGCAGGCCGCCGAGCGCATCAAGAAGCTCAAGCAGCTCAAGGAGCTCGCGGACCGGCTGAAGAAGGAGGAGGCCGCGCGGAAGAAGGCGGCCGAGGCCAAGAAGGCCGCCGAGGCCAAGAAGAAGGCCGACGACGCGGCCAAGGCCAAGAAGGCCCAGGACGCCGCCAAGGCGAAGAAGGCGGCCGAGGCCCGCAAGAAGGCCGCGCAGAAGCCGCCGAAGAAGCAGCCGCCGCGCAAGGTCGTCCAGGCCAAGAAGAGCCCGGCGGTCAAGAAGGCCGCGGCGCCGAAGAAGGCGATCACCGCGAAGCCGCCGCGCAAGGCCATCACGGCCGCGCCGAAGCGCAAGGAGCTCACGGCGGCGCGGAAGCCGGACTTCGTGGCCGACGCGAAGGGCAACGTCGTGCCGATGAACCGCAACCGGCTGGAGCGGGGGCTGCAGAACCTGCCCGGTTCCAACCCGACGGCGACGAAGTCGGCGGGCATGCAGTACACGCTCCCCGACGGGAACCTGGTCCGCATCATGCAGCCCACCCAGCACGCCGGGCTGCGCGCCTCCTTCACCAGCGGCAACCACGCGCCGGTGAGCCCCTTCACGGGCAAGACGCCCAGTCCGCCGAAGGGCTTCAAGGGCAAGGCCAAGGCGTGGGTCATGGAGCGGACACACATCTCGCTCTGGTAGCGGAGCGGGACGCTCCCCCCACAATGGTGGCGCCGAGCCACCGCACGAGGGTGGCGCACGTCCTGCGGGACGTGCGCCGCCCGGCACCGACACCTCTGCAAGGGATGTACCGATGACCGTTGAGCACCTGCCGGGAAAGCTGGTCGTGGAGGTGGGTGAGCGCCAGGCCTGGCCCTTCCTCACCTTCCTCGACACCGGGAGCGACCCGGAGCGCGAGGTGCGGCTCTACCTGGACACCGTATGGCGGGTCACGGAGCCCGGGGACCCGGACACGGACACGGACCCGTCCGCGGACCCGGAGAACCCGCTCCCGGAACTGGCCCGTCTGAACAACCGGTACGTGGAGACGGCCGTCCAGCACGCCGACGACTCCCTGGACATCACGTTCGACAACGACCTGACCCTGCGCATCTCGGGCGAACCCACCGAGACCACGGCGGGCGAGGCCTGGTGGCTCTCCCCGTGGCTCAGGGAGCCTGAGGGCCGGTAGGCCGGCCCTTCCGGATCCCGGCGGCGGGAGGCCGGGCCGCAGCAGCTGCGGCCCGGCCTCGCCGGCGTGCCGGATCAGTCCTGGCGGCTGGTGACCTCGACCAGGTGCATCCCGAACTGGGTCTTCACCGGTCCCTGGACCTCGCCCACCGGGGCGGAGAAGACGACGCGGTCGAACTCGGGGACCATCTGGCCCGGGCCGAACGAGCCGAGGCTGCCGCCGTCGCGGGCGGAGGGGCACGAGGAGTGCTTCTTGGCGAGCTCGGCGAAGTCGGCGCCGCCCTCGATCTGCTCCTTCAGCTGGAGCGCTTCGCTCTCGGTCTTCACCAGGATGTGCCGTGCGCTGGCGCTGGGCATGGGTGGAATCCTTCCGTGGGAAACGTGGAAACGTGGAAACGACGCAACGTCGCAACGTCGCAAACAAAAGGCCATCTTCGCACCCCGCCCGGGCCGCGGGGACGGGGTACGGGTGCGTCGAAACCGTTGACAGGAGTTGAACGCAGACCCAGTCTGAGAGCGCTCTCATGTGCAAGAGGTCCCCTCCGGACCCGCCTCGCCCCCCACGCTAGGAGGAAGAGAGTGTTCCGAATATCCAGAGTGCTGGCCTTCGGTGTCGCGGCCCTGTCCGCCGGTGCCGGCGTGCTGCTCTTCGGGCCGCCGCCGTCCGCCGGGGCCGTGCCGGCCACCATCCCTCTCACTATCAGGAACAACTCGGGCCGCAGCGAGCCCGTGTACCTCTACAACATCGGCACCCAGCTCTCGACGGGCCGGCAGGGCTGGGCCGACGCGAGCGGCACCTTCCACCCCTGGCCCGCGGGCGGGAACCCGCCCACCCCCGCGCCCGACGCGTCGATCGCCGGTCCCGCCCACGGGCAGACCAGGACGATCCGCATGCCCAAGTTCTCCGGGCGCGTCTACTTCTCCGTCGGGCGCAAGCTCGTCTTCCGGCTCACCACCGGCGGCCTGGTGCAGCCCGCCGTGCAGAACCCCTCCGACCCCAACCACGACATCCTGTTCAACTGGTCCGAGTACACGCTCAACGACGCCGGCCTGTGGATCAACAGCACCCAGGTCGACATGTTCTCGGCCCCCTACGCGGTGGGCGCGAAGGGGCCCGGCGGCGCGGTCCGGACCACCGGACGGCTCAAGGCCGGCGGGTACCAGGCCGTCTTCGCCGGGCTGCGGTCGGCCGGCTGGGGAGGCCTGGTCCGCAGCCGCGCCGACGGCACGCCGCTGCGGGCGCTGTCCCCCGGCCACGGGGTCCAGACGGGCGCCATCCCGTCCGGGGCGATGAACGACTACATCAACCGCGTCTGGAGCAGGTACGCCTCCTCCACCCTCACCGTGACGCCGTTCGCGAACCAGCCCGGCCCCCGGTACTACGGCCGCGTCTCGGGCAACGCCATGAACTTCACCAACGGCTCGGGGGCGGTGGTCACCAGCTTCCAGAAGCCCGACTCCGACAGCGTCTTCGGCTGCTACAAACTCCTCGACGCACCCAACGACACCGTCCGCGGGCCGATCTCGCGCACCCTGTGCGCGGGCTTCAACCGCTCGACGCTCCTGACCAACCCGAACCAGCCCGACGCGAACGGCGCCGCCTTCTACCGCGACCCCGTCACCAACCACTACTCCCGCGTCATCCACGCGCAGATGGCCGACGGCAAGGCGTACGGCTTCGCCTTCGACGACGTGGGCGCCCACGAGTCCCTGGTCCACGAGGGCGACCCCCAGGAGGCCTACATGACCCTCGACCCCTTCAACTGACCCCCCAACCGGCCCCTTCAGCCGACCCGCCGGCCGCGGCCGGTCACACCTCCGCGGCCGGTCCCGCCTCCGGGACCGGCCGCACCCGCGGGCCGGGTCACGCCTTGAGGGCCCGGCCCGCCACCGCCAGGGTCAGGCGGCGCGGGGCGAGCGCGGAGGCCGCGGCCGAGAGCCGGTTGCCGAGGCCGACGACGATGCTGGGCGGCGTGCGGTCGCGCTCCAGCGCCCGGCGGGTCGCCGTGACGACCTGCTCGGGGGTGGCCATCCGCCCGACGGCGGCGTCCCGGCTGCCGACCACGTCGAAGAACTCGGTGCGGACCGGTCCGGGCGAGACGGCGAGCACCCGCAGCGGGGAGGCGCGCGTCTCGTACGCCACGGCCTCGGTGAAGTTCAGGACGAACGCCTTCGTCGCCCCGTACACCGCCATCGCCGGGGTCGGCTGGTAGGCGGCCGCGCTGGCGACGGTGACCAGGGCGCCCCGGCCGTCGGCCACCAGGTCCGGCAGGAACTGCCGGGTCAGCTCGGTCAGCGCGGTCACGTTGAGCTGGATCATCTCGCCGATCCGGGCGGGGTCCTGGTCGGCGAACGGGCCGTGGCTGCCGAAGCCCGCGTTGTTGACCAGGGTCTGCACCCGCAGTCCGCGCCCGTCGAGCTCCGCGTGCAGGGCGGCGGCGGCGCCGGGGAGGGCCAGGTCGGCGGCGACCGCGTGGGCCTCGACCCCGTACCGGTCCCGGAGGTCCGCCGCCAGCTCCTCCAGCCGCTCGGCGCGGCGGGCCACGAGGACGACGTCCGCGCCGCGCCCGGCCCACTGGCGCGCGAACTCGACGCCCAGGCCGGCGCTGGCCCCGGTGATCAGGGCTGTGGTTCCGCGGTATGTCATAGACATGGTCGGCACTCCGTTCCGGCGGTTCGGCCGATGGGTGAAGGACGGTAACGTGAATGTAGACAGAGCAAACATTGTTGTCAATGACAACATCGAACGAGGGGAGGCCGCCTTGGCCGACGCCGGTGCGCCCTACCACCACGGCAACCTGCGGGAAGCCCTGCTGGCCCGGGCGGAATCCGTCCTCGCGACGGCGGGGGCGGACAGCCTGTCCCTGCGGGCCCTCGCCCGGGACCTCGGCGTCAGCCACGCCGCGCCGGGGCGGCACTTCCGCGACCGGCAGGCGCTGCTCGACGCGCTCGCCGTGGGCGGGTTCCGCCGCCTCAACGACGCCCTGCGGACCGCCGTCGACGAGCCCGGCCCCGTCACCGCCCGCCTCGCCGGGATGGGGCGCGCCTACGTCGACTTCGCCGTGGCGAACGCCCCGCTGCTGAGCCTGATGTTCACCGCCAAGCACGCCGACGACTCCAGCGCGGAACTCCGCGAGCTCGGGCACCGCAGCCTGGACATCGCGGCCGGGCTCGTCGCCCTCGCACAGGAGGAGGGCGTCGTACGGGCGGGCCCGCCGGAGCGCCTCGCCCAGGTCGCCTTCTCCACCGTGCACGGCCTCGCGGCCCTGGCGGTGGGCTCCCTCCTGGACGAGACCCCCCTCACCGAAGCCACCGACCTCGCCCTCGACGTCCTGCTCGCCGGGCTCGCGGCCCCCGGCGGCGGTGCGGCCCCGGCCGGGGGCTCCTGACGGAGGGCGGCGGGGGCGGCCTCTGGGGCATGGGGCCGGGGCGCTGCGCACCGGCGGCGGGGTGTTTCCGCCGGTGCCGCGCAGCGCCCCGGCAGCAGCCACAGTCGATCACGGCGGACGGCTGCCGTTCCAGGCAGTTCCACCTGCAGAAGTACGGCTGGCGTACTTCTGCCGGATCCGGACACCCGCCACCGCCCGCGGCGCGGCCGCGATCCGACGGCTCCAAAAAATGAGTCACTCTGACAATTAATCCTCGCTAGCATCGCGTCCCATGAGCAACCGCCTGAGAAACCTCGCCACCGAGAACGAGGACATCGCCGCCGCCGGCGCCTACACCACCCCCGCGGGCATCCGGGTCTCCATCGCCGCCGCCCTCGCCGCGGCCCGCTCCGGGACCGTCTCCCACTCCCCCGCCTTCGCGCCCGCGCCGACCGGCCCCTTCACCGGCAGGCCCGAGGTCACCGGCGAGGACAGCATGAGCGCCGCCCGCCGGCTCACCGACGCGGGCGCCGAGCACCTCGCCGTCCTCAACTTCGCCTCGGCCCGGAACCCCGGGGGCGGATACCTGCGCGGGGCCAAGGCGCAGGAGGAGGACCTGTGCCGCACCGCCCTGCTGTACGCGTGCCTGCTCGAGGCCCCCGACTACTACGCCGCCCACCGGGCGTCCGCCGACCTCGCCTACAGCCACCGGGTGATCTTCTCCCCGCAGGTGCCGGTGATCCGCGACAGCTCGCGCGCCCTGCTCGAACAGCCCTACCGGGTCTCCTTCCTGACCTCCCCCGCCCCCAACGCCGGCCAGCTGGCCCGGCATTCGGCGGGAGGAGCCAAGGTGGACGTCAGGGACACGCTGACCGAACGCGCCCGCCGCGTGCTCGGCGCGGCCGCCCACCACGGGGTGCGCGAGCTCGTCCTCGGCGCCTGGGGCTGCGGGGTGTTCGGCAACGACCCGGCGGAGGTGGCGGACGCGTTCGCCGCGGCCCTGCACAGCCACGGCGCGCCCTTCACCCGGGTCACCTTCGCCGTCTGGGACCGCTCGGACGACTCCCCCAACCGCGCGGCCTTCCGCGCCGGGTTCGCCGGCTGAGGACGCCCGGCGCCCCCGGCGACGCGCACGGCTCCGCAGGCCCGCAGCGAGCCGCCCGGTCGAGCCGCACCGCCGGACGGCCTCCCGGGTTCCGGTCGGCCGGTCCGGGTATGCCCTGCCCGGGGAACCCCGCGGACGGGCGGGGGCGGGAGGGGGCCGTGATGGGGCGCGGGAGCGCGGACAAGGGCTGTCTGGGGATCGGGCTGGTCTTCCTGCCCTTCGCCCTCGGGCTCGGGTACGTGCTGGTGGTGGGGGCATGGCGGTTCGTGCGGTTCCTGTGGACCACGGGCGGGCCGCGGCTCGCCGAAGGCGATCCGGCCACGTGGGGCGGCCTCGGTGCCGCGGTCCTCCTCGGCGCGGTGGTCGCCCTCGTCTACTGGCACGCCGGCCGCGACGGCGGACCGCATCCGGTGCGGGGCCGGGCCGTCTACCGGGGGGAGGACTGGCACTGGGAGGCCGATCCCCTCGAGTACCCGCCCGAGGAGCGATGGCCGGGTACCGACCGCAGGCGTCCGCCCCCTTCGTAGTCCGGTCGTCCCCACCCGACGGCGTCCCTCACGATCCGGCCACAGGCGACGGCCGGAGCGCAGCGGCGGAGCACGGCGGCGAGTCCGGAGGCGACCGCCGCCGGGCCGAAGTCCCGGACGACCCGAGGGGGGTTCGGAGCGTCTCCCCTGCCGAAAGCAGCCCGCACCCCCCTTCCGCGGAGGACCGGACGCCGCCGGTCCGGCCGGGTCCCGGGGCGGGTGCGGTGGAACGTCGTCGACCTGCTGCGGGCCGGGCGCGGGCCCGGTGCCCGGCGCGGCGCGCAGGGTGAGAGGTACCGCATGGCCCTGCTCCCCGCCGGTTTCGGCGTCCTGACCCACGGGTTCGCCGCCGACCCGTACCGCTACTTCGCCGGGCTGCGGGAGGAGGCGCCGGTGCACTACGAGGCCGCCGTGCCGGCACCCACGTCATCGAGCACGCCGGGCGCCTCCTCGCCCTCTGCGAGGCCAACCTCCCCTTCGAACTCACCCCCGAACTCGACACCGTCGGCGCCCACGACTTCGACGGCAGGCTCCGCACCGCCATGACCGCCCACCCCAAGGAGGACCCCCGCACCGGAGAGCTGCACTTCTTCGGGTCCTCCCCCTTCCCCCCGTACCTCACCTACCACGTCGCCGACGCCAAGGGCGAGATCACCTACACCGCCGACATCCCCGGCGCCACCGCCTCGCTCAAGCACGACTTCGCCCTCACCCGCCACCACGTCGTCTTCATCGAGGGCAGCGTCACCTTCGACCCCGCGGAGCACTCCGGCATCCCGTACGGCTGGGACGACGACCACCCCGCCCGCATCGGCATCATGCCCCGCACCCCCGAAGGCGCCGCCCGCACCCGCTGGTTCAGCATCGAACCGGGCAGCATGCTCCACGTCGGCAACGCCTACGAGGACGGGCAGGGCCGCATCGTCCTCGAAGGCCCCACCGTCGACCGCACCGGCTTCCACCTCTCCTGGAACTGGTGGGTCGGCGCCCCCGGCCGCGGCAGCGAGCCCAACGCCCGGTCCTACACCCGCCGCTGGACCGTCGACCCCGCCACCGGCGCCGCCGACGAGCAGATCATCGACGACCTCGCGGTCGAGTTCCCCACCCTCAACGAGGACTACCTCGGCTCCGAGCACCGCTACCAGTACGCCGTCTCCTTCCCCGACGAGCAGGGCTACGGCGGCTACGGCATCGTCAAGTACGACCGCCGGACCGGAGCGCGGCGCATCCGCCAGACCGGCGACGCCCGGCTGCGGAGCGAGGCCGTGTTCGTCCCCGCCGCGGGCGCCACGGCCGAGGACGACGGCTACCTCCTGACGGTCGTCTCCGACCTCAAGCAGGACGCCTCGCAGCTCCTCGTCCTCGGCGCGTCGGACCTCGACCGCGTCGCGACCGTCCACCTCCCCCGCCGCGTCACCGCCGGCATCCACGGCTCCTGGATCCCGGACGAGGCACTGGACGGCCACCGGGGCTGACACCCCGGCAGAGACTTCCCAACAGTCCGCACGCCCCGGGGGCGCCGGTACGCACACCCGTACCGGCGCCCCCGGCCCCCGCCCCTTCGTACCCCCGAAGGACCATGTGATGCACACCGCCACCACCACCGCCCCTCCGTCCGCAGCACCGGCCGGTCCGGCCCCCACCGCGCGCGAGGTGGACAACCGCGCGGCCTACGCGGGCTTCGGACTCGCGTACGTCCTCGGGCACGGCTCCGCCGCGCTCTCCCACGGCGACACCCCCCTCCTGCCCCTGCCCGGCTGGCTGCCGCCGGCCCTGCTCGGCGCCGGGCTCCTCGCGGGCACCGTGCTCGCCACCACCGCCGCGCTACGCGCCCAGCAGGGGGCGCCCGCCGCAGACGTCCTGTCCGGGAAGCTGCTCGGAGCGGCCTGGGTGGCCGCGTTCGCCGCGCTGTTCCTCGCCGTCACCGGACTCACGTCCGTCTTCGACGCACCGGAGCTCGGGGAGGTCCTGTGGCCCGCCGGCTCCGGCTTCGTCGTCGGACTGCTCTACCTCGCCGAGGGCTCGGCGCGCCGCAACGTCCTCGCTACGTCCTCGGGGTCTGGCTCGCCCTGGTCTCCACCGCCGCCCTGTCCCTCCAGACCCCCGGCCCGCTCTGGGTACTGGCCGCGGCAGGAGGCGGCGCCTACGCCCTGGCCACCCCCCTCGAGCACTTCCGCCTGCGCAGAAGCGCGGCCGCGGCGATTTCTGGCTAAGTCGTACCTTCACGGTCCAGGCACGACATGTGCACGCCATCTCCACCCTAGGGTGAGGCCCGATCAGCCGCTCGGACATCCCACCGACCAGCCGGCACCGACCGTGCCCGGCACCAGGACTGGAGTGAAACGGATCATGAATCCCCGCCACCTGTGGAAGCGCCTCACCGCCGCATTCGTCCGCCGCGGCACCGGCGCCGCCCTGAGCGCCCTCGCGCTCGTCGCCGCCTTCGTCCTCGCGGGCACCGCCGCGGGCACGACGAGCGCCGCCGCCCAGCCGGCCGCCGTCCAGCCGGCGGGCGCCGCCGCCACCGGCCAGTGGGCCTGCGCGGGCGCCGCGATACCGAGCGGTTGGGTCCTCACCGCCTGGAACGCGCACGGCTGCAGCGGCTGGGGCTCCTGGTACCAGCAGCCTGCCGCGGACGGGCTCTGGACCTGCAGCGGCTCCCCGATCGTCTCGGGGTACGTCATCACCAACTACAACAAGCTCGGCTGCAACGGCGCCGGCGGCTGGCTGCACAACCTCGTCAAGGACGGCATCTGGACCTGCGGCGGCTCCCCGATCATCGCGGGCTACGTCGTGACCGGCTACCAGCTCATCGGCTGCAACGGGGTCGGCGCCTGGTACCACCAGCTCCCCAAGGTGGGCCTCCTCACCTGCCCCAACTCTCCCGTCCCGCCCGGCTGGGTCGCGAACACCTACTGGAAGAACGGCTGCAGCGGCCACGGCGGCTTCTACCTCGCCCGCGCCTGATCCCGCGACCCCCACCACCCCCGCCCCCGCGGCAGGACCCGCGTACCGGACGGCTCCCGGCCCCCCGTTCCCCCGCTGCCGGGCGCCGTCCGGTGCCGTCGGAGCCCCCTGCGGCCTGAGGGGAACAACCGGCAGCACAGGGGATCCGACGCAAGGAAACTACCGCCGGACCGGCCGCGGGCGCGGCTCACCAGGGGTGTATCCGGACCGCCGACCCCGGGTGTACGACCGGCCTGCAACCAGGGGTGTACGCCCCGGTGCACCGGCCGGCGAACCGGCCCGCCCGCCCAGCCGTCCCCCTACGCTCTGCTCATGACGATCACAGGGGGACGGCCGGGCGCCGCGCGGGCGCTGCTGCCGCACGTGGCAGACGCGGTGTACGCGGTGGGCTCGCTCGGGATCTCGGCCACCATGCTGCGCAACTGGCCCGACCCCCACGGGTACTGGCGCGACACGGACCTCTGGGCGTACGTCCTGCTCGCCGCCGTGTACCTGCCCCTGGCCGTACGGCGCCGCTTCCCGCTCGCGGTGCTGGCCTGCGTCGCGTCCTGCGTGCTCTGCTACTTCACCCTCGCCTACTACCACCCCGTCGCCGTCTGCGGGCTGGGGCTGGCCTGCTACACCGTGGCCGCCCACCGGGGGCGCCGGACCTCGGTTCCGGTCGCCGTACTGTCCTGGCTGGTCCTGCTGTGGGGCACCCGGCTCGCCGAACCGGGCATCGGTGCGCTGAGCGTCGCCTTCGTCACCGCCACCGCCGCCGTGACCTGGGTGACCGGCGACGTCTCGCGGCGGTTCAAGAAGCGCGGGGAGCACCTCGCCGCCCTGACCCGGCAGCTCCGGGCGGAGCAGGAGGCGAAGACCCGGCGGGCCGTCGCCGACGAGTGCATGAGGATCGCCCGCGAGCTGCACGACGTGATCGCCCACCACGTGTCCGTCATCTCCCTCCAGTCCGGCCTGGCCGACTACGTGTTCACCACCGACCAGGACACCGCGCGCGCCGCCCTGCGCACCATCAACGGCAGTGCCCGCGAGGCCGGAGACGAGATGCGCCGCATGCTCGCGGTCCTGCGCCAGGGGGTCGAGCACGCCGAAGGGCCCGCGGGCGGGGCCGACACCGCGCTGCACGGCACGGCCCGGCTCGGCGAGCTCGCCGCCCGCGTCACCGCGGCGGGCGTGCCCGTCCGCATCACCGGCGACCGGCCTCCCCCGGACCTCCCGGCGGGCGTCGACGCGTGCGTCTACCGGATCGTCCAGGAGGCGCTGACCAACGTCCTCAAGCACGCGCCCGGGGCGCACGCGACCGTCGCCGTCACCCACGGCGGCGGAACCCTGCGGGTGCGCGTCACCGACGACGGCCCCGGCGCCCGCGTTCCCGCCCAGCGGGACGCACCAGGGCACGGCTTGATCGGCATGCGGGAGCGGGCGACAATCTACGGAGGCACCGTCAGGACCGGGAACCGCCCCGCCGGGGGCTTCGAAGTCGACCTGACCCTGCCCGCACCGCACGACGGCTGACCTGCCGCCCGGCCGGTACGACCGGGTACCACCCGGCCAGCCGGCGCACTGTCCACGGTCCGAGGGTCCAGGTCCTCCAGGGGGATACCCGCATGCCCACCGTCCTCGTCGCCGACGACCAGGTCCTCGTCCGCTCGGGCGTCGTCGCCCTGCTGCGCGCCGCGCCCGGCATCACCGTCGTCGGCGAGGCGGACAGCGGGGAGGCGGCCGTGGCCCGCGCCGCCGAACTCGGCCCGGACATCGTCCTGATGGACGTCCGGATGCCCGGCATGGGCGGCATCGCCGCCACCGCCGAGATCCTCGGACGGGCGCCCCGACCCACCCCGAAGGTCATCATGCTGACCACCTTCGACCTGGACGTCCACGTCTACGACGCCCTGCGCGCCGGCGCCAGCGGGTACCTCCTCAAGGACACCCCGCCGGAGCGCCTGATCTCCGCGATCCTGACCGTCCACGCGGGCGAGACCCTCCTGAGCCCCAGCGCGCTCCGGCAGCTCGTCACGGCATGCGCCGCCCCCGCCCCCCGCTCCCCCGCCTCGGACCTGGCCGTCCTCACCCCCCGCGAGACGGAGGTGCTCGCCCTGGTCGGGTCGGGCCTGTCGAACGCCGACATCGCCGCCCGGCTGTTCCTGAGCCCCGCGACGATCAAGACCCACGTGCACCGCTGCATGAGCAAACTGGCCCTCACCAGCCGGGCCCAGGCCGTGGTCCTCGCCTACGAGGCCGGACTCGTCACCTCCTGAGCCCGCACGGCCCGCGCGTACCCGGCCGCGCTTCGGCCGGAGTCGACCGCCGGAGTCGACCGCCGGACTCGCGCACGGGGAGGAGGACGGGCACCGCGGGCCCCCGCCGCCAGGGCGGTCGTTAAATCAGATGTGCGTGCGGCGCAGGGTTGTTAGGTTCTCCGTGTGCCGAAGCTGAATCAGATCATCGCAGTCGAAAAGGGCGTCAAGTCGAAGGCCCTCCAGGAGCTCACCCAGGCCCACCAGGACGTGCAGAAGCCCGCTCTGCTGGCCGGCATCTCCCGGACCTACCAGCCCAAGGACGAGGAGGGCGAGCAGCTGCCGCCCGAGTCCACGCGGGTGCAGGTCAAGGCCGAGGACGCGCTGCGGGCGACCGCCGGGACCCTGACGCGGCTCTTCGACGTGACCGCGACGAAGGACTGGGCGAACCGGTCCGCGGTCGCGGACGTGGTGGTCGACGGTGCGGTGCTGCTGCCCCAGGTGCCCGTCCCGTACCTGCTGTTCCTGGAGAAGCAGCTCACCGACCTGCACACCTTCGTGCGCAAGCTGCCGGTGCTCGACGCCTCCGAGTCGTGGAGCCCGGACCCGTCGACGGACGCGTGGAAGACGGACCCGGTGCGGACCATCCGCACGAAGAAGGTCCCGCGCAACCACGTGAAGGCCGAGGCCACGGAGAAGCACCCGGCGCAGGTCGAGGTGTACTACGAGGACGTGCCGGTCGGCTACTGGACCACCGTGAAGTTCTCCGGCGCGCTGCCCGCCCGGCGGGTCAACGAGCTCCTGGACCGGGTCGAGAAGCTCCAGCAGGCCGTCAAGTTCGCCCGTGAGGAGGCGAACAACACCGAGGTCACCGACCAGCGGGTCGGCGACGCGGTCTTCGGCTACCTCTTCGGGTAGCCCCCTTCTACGCCCTCCGTCGCGAGCGGGGGGTGCGCGATGAGCGCAAGCTGAAACTGATGTTGAAGCTGATCAAGGGGTGTCAGTTGGGGGTTCGAATCCCTCCCCCCGCACCACGTGCGGGGGTGGCCCAAGCCCGGCAGAGGCGGCCCCGTGAAACTCAGATTCTCGCTCCAGTCTCAGTATTCGCCGCCGAACACCGGATCGACCGGGCGCGGGCGAACATCGACGGATGGGGGTTCAAGTCCCCCCGGCGCCTCTCCCGCGGCGCTGTAGTTCAAAGGCAGAACACGTCGGTCTCAATATGACCCGCGGTCCTTAAACGCCGCCGGTGTGCGCAATTGGGTGGCAAGCAGGGGCCCGGGAGCTGGACATGCTCCCGGGCCCCGTCACGTTTCCGGCCTGCCGCCCGCCGGGGGATCCCCAGTGTGGGAGCGCTCTCAGCCGACAGCCCGTACCGGCGTTAGGCTGTACCCGATCCGGCGACGGCGGGTGTCCGCAGCACCCGTGGTGTGTCGCCGGCCCCGTAGAGGAGGAGCGACCGCCTTGCCCGAGCAGTCCCCCGGGTCCCGGCCCACCCTGGAAGCCGTCGCGGCGCGTGCGGGAGTGTCCCGGGCCACCGCCTCGCGGGTCGTCAACGGGGGCGACGGGGTACGCAAGCCGCTGGTCGACAAGGTGCTCCGGGCCGTGGACGAGCTCGGGTACGTACCGAACCACGCGGCCCGGACGCTGGTCACCCGGCGGACGGGCGCGGTGGCCGTGATCATCGCGGAGCCGGAGGTGCGGATCTTCTCGGACCCCTTCTTCTCCCAGCAGATCCGGGGCATCAGCAAGGAGCTGACCGCCCACGACACCCAGCTCGTCCTGCTGCTGGTGGAGGGGCCGGGGGACTTCGACCGGATCACGCGGTACCTGTCGGGCGGCCACGTGGACGGCGCACTGACCTTCTCCCTGCACACCGACGACCCGCTGCCCGCGATCACCCGCCGGGCGGGGATCCCCACCGTGTTCGGGGGCCGGCCGGGCTGGACCCCGGCCCCCGGCGAGCGGCCCGTGTCGTACGTGGACGCCGACAACCGGGGCGGGGCCCGGGCCGCCGTGCAGTACCTGCGCGACCTCGGGCGGGAGCGGATCGCGCACATCGGCGGGCCGCTCGACCAGACCTCGGCGGTGGACCGCCTCGACGGCTACCGCGACGTGCTGCTCGACACCGATCCCACGCTCGTCGCGGAGGGCGCCTTCACCGTGGAGAGCGGGGCCCGGGCGATGGCGGAGCTGCTGGAGCGGCGGCCGGACCTGGACGCGGTGTTCGTCGCCAACGACCTGATGGCCTCGGGGGCGCTGCGGGTGCTGCGGGAGCGCGGGATCGCGGTGCCGGAGCAGGTGGCGGTCGTCGGTTTCGACGATATGGACCCGGTGGCCAGGGAGACCGATCCGCCGCTGACCACGGTCCGGCAGGACATCGAGGGGCAGGGCCGGCTGATGGCACGGCTGCTGCTGCGCAGCCTCGACCGTACGGGCCCGGGGGGCGGTACGGCGCCGGACTCGGTGATCACCCCGACCACGCTGGTCCGGCGGGACTCGGCCTGAGGGGCTCCCGGCGAACACGCGTACGGCGGGTCCCCCGCTCAGGGGAGCCGGGGACCCGCCGCGCCGGTCCTGCCCGTGCGGCCGGATCATCCCCCTGAGGAGGACGGGGAGGATCCGGCGGCGGGGCTACTCGTACGGGATCCTCAGGACGGCCGCGTCGGTGCCCGTCTGGACCCGGGACGTGCCGTTGCCCAGGGCGTTCCAGATCTCCAGGCGGACGGTGCCGTTGCGCAGTTCGCCCAGGCTGCCGGTGACGGCCTGCGTGCCGGCGGCCTGCGTGTACTCCTCCCAGCCCGGGACCGGGTCGGTGGCGAAGTAGCGGAAGGTCTCGGTGCGTTCGAAGGTGCCGTCGCCGGTGAGGTCGTAGCTGACCCGGACCTGCGGGGCGAGCGCGACCGTGGTGCCCGCGTCCACCCGCAGGCGGAACGCGGTCGCGGCCCCGGCGGCGAGCCTGCCGCTGACCTGCCTCGCCTCGTAGACCGTCGGCCGGTACGGGGTGCCGTCCCGGTTGACCCCGTCGGCGGAGGCGAGGGTGTCCGCGCCAGCCGGGTCGGTGGTGGCGGTGGTGAGGACGCCGCCGGACGTGAGGCGGAAGGTGTTGCCGGTGGACGGGCCGGGCTCCTCCGGGTCGGGGTTGCCCGTACCGGTGCCGGTGGCCGTCGAACGGGCCGGTACGGACAGGGTCTTGCCGTCCGAGAAGGTCACCGTGCGGGTGGTGGAGCCGTGGTTGTGGGCGGCGTAGGTGCGGGTGCCGTTCCTGGTGAAGGCGACGGCGGTGGGCAGGTCGGCGCTGACCGTCATGTCCGGTGCGCCGAGGGTGTCGAGGGTGGTGATCCAGTGGTAGGTGTGCGCCTTGGACTCGCCCTGCTCGGGGGTGTAGTTGCCGTTCGCGCCGTCCCACTTGGCCTTGGCGGCGGCGGGGGCGGCCAGGGCCTCGAACTCCCAGAGGAGGTCGCGCCACTCCTGGGCGGGCCCGCCGTTCTCGCGCTCCATCTCGGCGATGTTGCGCTTGATCGCGGCCTTCTCGCGGGCCAGGTGGAAGGAACCGCCCGTCACGGGGAGGACGTTGATGCCGTGGATCTCCTCGGGGTTGGCGGTCCACCAGGTGGAGTAGGCGGCGCCGCTGCCCCAGACCATGCCGACCGTGCCGTACCGGTAGGAGGCGGGGAAGACCTGTTCGTCCGCGTCGAACCAGTACTGGGTGATGGCCTCGGACTCCGTCGTCAGCAGGTAGCTGCCGAGGTCGCGCAGCGAGGTGTCGCCCGTCGCCGCGCCCCAGAGCACCAGGGCGGCGCTGAGGTTGACGGACTCCGAGGAGGACTCCTGGTTGTTGCCCGCGGCGAAGCCCTGGTGGCCGGAGGCCCAGCTGTGGCCCGCGTACACGTCGAACCCGCGCAGGAAGGGGTACGCCGCGTCGGTGCGGCTGGGGTTGGCCGTATCGCGGATGAGCTGCTTGACCATCGCGCCCCAGGCCGGGTCGGCGGCCCAGGCCGGGTCGTACTGGGCGATGACCGCCGCCGCGTAGACGTAGTAGCCGTAGTGGAAGTGGTGGTCGTTGAGTTCGGTGTCGCTGCCGTACGAGGCCGGGTAGCCGGTGAGGGTCTTCCAGTCCCGGTCGTAGCTGAACCCGCTCGCCCCGCCCGCCGTGAACCACTCCTGGAGGCGGCCCTTCATCAGGCCGAGGAGCTTGTCGCGGGTCGCGCTCTGGCCGATCTGGTCGGCGACGGGCACCAGTTGGGCGAGGCGGCCGAGCGCCTTGCCGGTCCAGTAGGTGTCGGAGGCGCCGGAGAACGGGTCGGCGGCGTTCGCGACCTCGTTGAGGTACCCGGTCAGCCGGGCCCGGTCGACGCCGCCGGCGGCCGGCAGGGCGGGCAGTACGCCGCTGTTCTTCTGGCTCGTGGTGAAGGAGGCGGACTCGCGCACCTTCATGGTGCCGCGCGGGGAGACGTACGTGTAGGGGGTCAGCGGGTCGGTGGTGTGCAGCCACTGGTGGCGGTAGAGGGCCTGGAGCGTGCCGCGCTCGGTGCCCTCCCTGGCCTCGGTGGTCAGGGTGTAGGTCGCCCGGATGCTGCCGCCGGTGCTCTGCCAGGCCACCTGTGAGCCGGTGACGAAGCTGAAGGCGTACTTGCGGTAGGTCGCGAGCGCGTCCGTGGAGGGCAGGACGGCGAGCGAGAAGTAGTCCCGGCCGCCGAGCCCGGCGGTGATCGCGGTGCCGGAGACGTTCCAGTCGGCGCCGGTCGGGGCGAAGAGGGCGTAGTGGTGGCCCGCGACCGTGATGCCGAGGACGTTGCCCTGGTCCGCGAAGACCGTGGGCGCGGACGCGGTCGTGATGCGGGCGTCGCCGCCGGAGCCCTTGGCGTACACGAAGGGCATGCCGTGTCCGATGGTGGCCCGGAAGGTGCGGGTGCCGTCGGCCCAGTACGGGGTGACGGTCCAGTCCGACCAGGCGTCGGCCTTGGTGTCGGGGGAGTTCAGGCCGCTGAGGCCGACGGTCAGGTCGGCCTTGTGGGCGTACTCGTACTGCCGGCCGTCCCCGACGATCGCGGGGGCGGTCGGGTAGCCCACCTCCAGCCCGGAGGCCTTGGCCTGGTAGGTGAGGGGGTGGCCGTACATGGGGGTGGAGTACGGGTTGTCCCCGTAGCGCTGGTAGGCGAGCGAGGTCCACCAGTCGTTGGTCGGGACCGGCTTGCCGCGGGCGGCTTCGGTGAGCTTCGGCGTGACGGGCGCGCCGGTGTTCGTCGTGGGCCCGGACGTGCCGGCGGGCCGGGTGTCGCTGTAACTGCCCGCGCCCGCGGGGACGGTGGCGGCGGCCGCGGGGGTGGCGGCGGAGCCCAGGCAGGCGGCGGCCAGGGCTAGGGACAGGGCCGTCGCCGCTGCTGGTCTGGAGAGGGAGGCTTGCACGAAACAGCACCTCGATCACATGGGGTGGGGGGAGAGAGCGCGTTCGAGAGCGCTCTCAACTGTCAGGGAACGTAAAACTCCTGAAACATCGGTGTCAAGGGATCCGGCTACCAGGGGGAGTTGGCGCGCGGGGCACTCTGTTACTCATTCGAGTCTTGACGGGGGCCAGACGGTAGGGGACGCTCCAGAACCACGTACTGAGAGCGCTCTCAGAGTGCTTGGTCAGCCCGAAGTCGAAGTCAAGGGAGGCTTCCATGCCCAACGCCCGAGCCGCCAGGAGAACCACCGCCCGCCTGGGGGCGGTCGTGCTCACCGGGGCCCTCCTCGCCGCCTGCGGATCGAGCACCTCGCCGGACTCCTCCGACGGCGCGGGCGGCAAGATCACGCTCACGGTCGACCTCTTCGGATCCTTCGGCTACAAGGAGGCCGGGCTCTACGAGGAGTACCAGAAGCTCCACCCCGGCGTGACGATCAAGCAGAGCGACACCCAGGACGAGGCCGACTACTGGAAGTCCCTCCAGACCCGGCTCGCGGGCGGCGGCGGCCTCGCGGACGTGCAGGGCATCGAGGTGGGCCGGATCGCGTCCGTCACCCAGCAGCAGTCCGACAAGTTCCAGGACTTGAACGCATTCGGGGCGGGCAAGCTCAAGAGCCAGTTCGCCGAGGCCAAGTGGTCGGCGGCCACCACGAAGGACGGGAAGGTCCTCGGCCTCGGCACGGACGTGGGCCCCGAGGCCATGTGCTACCGCACCGACCTCTTCGAGCAGGCCGGCCTGCCCACCGACCGCGAGGAGCTCGCCAAGAGGTGGTCCACCTGGGACGGGTACCTGGCGCTGGGCAAGGAGTACAAGAAGAAGGCACCCGCGAAGAGCGCCTGGCTCGACAGCATCGGATCCCTCTACGGGGTCATGATCGGCCAGGAGGAGGAGCGGTACTACGACGCCTCCGGCACGCTGGTCTACGAGACGAACCCCGCGGTCAAGACGGCCTGGGACACCTCGGTGAAGGCCGCCGAGGCCGGTCTGAGCGCCAAGCTCGACCAGTGGTCGCCGCAGTGGAACCAGGCCTTCGCCGCCGGTTCCTTCGCCACCATCCCGTGCCCCGCCTGGATGCTCGGCTACATCAAGGGCCAGGCCGGGGACGCGGGCAGCGGCAAGTGGGACATCGCCAAACTGCCCGGGGGCGCGGGCAACTGGGGCGGCGCCTACCTCTCCGTCCCGCGGGCGGCCAAGCACAAGGAGGAGGCGTACAAGCTGATCGAGTGGCTCACCGCGCCCGAGCAGCAGGCGAAGGTCTTCCAGAAGCAGGGCAACTTCCCCTCCTCCACCGGCGCGATCGCGAAGATCGCGGGCGCCGAGGACCCGTACTTCTCCGGCGCCCCCATCGGCCGCATCTTCGGTGACGCGGCCAAGGAGTCCCCGGTGCAGGTGCTGGGCGTGCACGACCAGAACGTGATGCAGCAGCTGACGAACGCGCTGAGCGAGGTCGAGCGCAAGGGGGTCTCCTCGGAGGCGGCGTGGGAGACGGCCAGGAAGGGCGTGGCCAACGTGATCGGCTGATCCCGGCGGCGGGGCCGGCCGGCCTCCCCGCAGGGCCGGCCCCGCGCCCCCTCCCCCGGCTCCCTCCCACCCCCTCCCCCCTCCCGTCCCGATCCCGAAGGGCCGCATCGTGTCCGCCACCTCCCCCGCGAAGTCCGGCCCCCGCCCGGCCGCGCAAGGGTCCGGAGCCGGGTCCGGTCCCGGATCCGGCTCCCGGTCCGGTCCGGGCCGCGGTCCGGCCGCCGCCCTCCGGCGCTCCTGGCGCAAGGCCTCCCCGTACGCCTACATCGCCCCGTTCTTCACCCTGTTCCTCGCCTTCGGCCTCTTCCCGCTGCTCTACACGGCGTTCGTCTCCCTCTACCGCGTCGAGCTGCAGACCAGCGGCGAGATGGAGTGGCGCGGCCTCGCCAACTACACCGCGCTCTTCCGCGACGACTACTTCTGGATCTCGCTGCGCAACACGTTCACCATCGGCGTGCTCTCCACCGTGCCGCAGCTCGCGATGGCCCTGGGCCTGGCCCACCTGCTCAACTACCGCCTGCGGGGGCGTACGTTCCTCAGGACCGCGATCCTGCTCCCGTACGCGACCTCCGTGGCCGCCGCCACCCTCGTCTTCGCGCAGCTCTTCGGCCGCGACTTCGGGCTGATCAACTACGTGCTCGGGCTCGTCGGCATCCACCCGGTGGACTGGCAGACGGGTACGGTCGCCTCGCAGATCGCCGTGTCGACGATCGTGATCTGGCGCTGGACCGGCTACAACGCGCTGATCTACCTGGCCGGCATGCAGTCGATCCCCCAGGAGCTGTACGAGGCCGCGCGGATGGACGGGGCCTCGCGCTGGCGGCAGTTCGTGCACGTGACCCTGCCCGGACTGCGGCCGACCATCGTCTTCACCGTCATCATCTCGACCATCGGCGCCACCCAGCTCTTCGGCGAGCCCCTGCTGTTCGAGGGGTCCGTATCCGGCGGCATCTCGCACCAGTACCAGACGCTCGGCCTGTACATGTACGAGCAGGGCTGGGGGTTCTTCCACCTGGGCCGGGCCGCGGCCATCGCCTGGGTGATGTTCGTCCTGATCGTGCTGCTCGTCGGGGCCAACGCCCTGATCGCGCGCCGTCGCGCCCGCAAGGAGGCCCACCGATGACCGCGCTCGACAACCGCCCCCGGCCTCGGGAGCGCACCGGCGGACTCCCCCGCTCGCGCCGGCGCGGCGGGGCCGGGGCCGCGGCCACGGGCGGCTGGCTCGCCTACCTCGTCCTCGGACTGGCCGTGCTGGTCTCGGCGTTCCCCTTCTACTGGACGATCGTCGCGGCCAGCCGCTCCAACGCGGACCTGGCGCAGGTCCCGCCGAGCCTGCTGCCCGGCCCGAACCTGGTCAGGAACTTCGAGGCGGTCCTCGAAGAGGCCGACATCGGCAAGGCGCTGCTCAACTCCCTGATCGTCTCCGGGTCCATCACCGTGGGCACGGTGCTCTCCTGCACGCTGGCCGGGTTCGCCTTCGCCAAGCTGCGGTTCCGGGGCCGGGGCGCGCTGCTCACGCTGACGATCGGGACGATGATGATCCCGCCGCAGCTCGGCGTGATCCCGCTGTTCATGCTGATCGCCGAACTCCAGTGGGTGAACCAGCTCCAGGCGGTCGTCCTGCCGGGCCTGGTGTCGGCGTTCGGGGTGTTCTTCATGCGGCAGTACCTGGTCCAGTCCCTGCCGGACGAGCTGATCGAGGCCGCCCGCATGGACGGCGCCTCCACGGCCCGCATCTTCTGGTCGATCGTGGTCCCGATCGCGCGGCCCGGGATGGCCGTACTGGGACTGCTCACCTTCATGACGGCGTGGAACGACTTCTTCTGGCCGGTCATCGCCCTGTCCTCGCAGGAGCCGACCGTGCAGGTCGCACTGCGCCAGCTCGGCGGCGGCTACGTCAACGACCAGTCGGTCGTCATGGCCGGCACCCTGCTCGGCACGCTGCCGGTCCTGCTCGTCTTCGGCCTCCTGGGCCGGCAGATCGTCGGCGGCATCATGCAGGGGGCCGTGAAGGGCTGACCCCGGCCCCCTGCCGCTCCTGTCCTCTCCTCCCCAGCGCCCTCCCCTGGCCCTGCCCTGCCCTGCCCTGCCCTTCTTCCTTTTCCCGTTTCCTGGAGGTCCGCTCATGACCACTGTCGACGCCCGCCCGGCGAGCACCCCGGACACCCGTCCCGAGAGCCCGGCGGGACTCCGCTTCCCCGCCGGATTCCGCTGGGGGACCGCCACCGCCGCCTACCAGATCGAGGGCGGGGCCGCCGAGAACGGCCGCACGCCCTCCATCTGGGACACCTTCAGCCGTACGCCCGGCAAGGTCCGCAACGGCGACACCGGCGATATCGCCGCCGACCACCTGCACCGGATGCCGGACGACGTGAGGCTCATGAAGGAGCTCGGCGTCACGGACTACCGCTTCTCCGTCTCCTGGCCCCGGGTCCAGCCCACCGGTCGCGGCCCGGCCGTGGAACTGGGGCTGGACTTCTACCGCCGCCTGGTGGACGAGCTGCTGGCGCACGGCATCCGCCCGGTCGCGACGCTCTACCACTGGGACCTCCCGCAGGAACTGGAGGACGCGGGGGGCTGGCCGGAGCGGGACACCGCCCACCGGTTCGCGGACTACGCGGACCTGGTGGCCCGCGCGCTGGGCGACCGCGTGACGACCTGGACCACGCTGAACGAGCCCTGGTGCGGGGCGTTCCTCGGGTACGGGAACGGGGTGCACGCCCCGGGCCGCACCAGCAACCTCGCCGCGCTGCGCGCCGCCCACCACTTCAACCTGGCGCACGGCGGCGCGGCGCGCGTCCTGCGCGAGCGCCTCCCGGCCTCCGCCGAGATCTCCCTGACCCTGAACCTCCAGGCCCTGCGCCCCCTGACCGACTCCGCGGCCGACCGCGACGCCGTACGCCGGATCGACGCCGTGGCGAACCGCGTCTTCATCGACCCGGTCTTCCACGGGCGGCTGCCTCAGGACCTGGTGGAGGACACGGCGGGGGTGACGGACTGGTCGTTCGTCCGCGACGGCGACCTGGCGCTCGCGTCCACCCCGATCGACTCGCTCGGCATCAACTACTACTCGCCCAGCGTGGTGTCGGCCGGTTCCTCGGCGTCCCCCGCCCCCTGGGGCGGCGCCGAGGAGCACGTGGCGTTCACGCCGGCGGCGGGCCCGCGTACGGCGATGGACTGGCCGGTGGACGCGAACGGCCTGTACGAGCTGCTCACCCGGCTGCGCGACGAACTCCCGCACGTCCCGCTCCTGGTGACGGAGAACGGGGCGGCGTACGAGGACTACGCCGACCCGGAGGGGCAGGTACACGACCCGGAGCGGGTGGCGTACCTCGACGCGCACCTGACGGCCGTCCACCGGGCGATCCAGGACGGCGTGGACGTCCGCGGCTACTTCCTGTGGAGCCTGCTGGACAACTTCGAGTGGGCGTACGGCTACAGCAAGCGCTTCGGCATCGTCCACGTGGACTTCGCCTCCCAGCGCCGCACGATGAAGGACAGCGCCCGGTGGTACGCGCAGGTGATCGCCCGGAACGGGCTGGCACAGGCCTGAGGGTGCGGGCCTGACTGCGTGGAACATGCCGGCGACAGGATGTACCCCCGTATCACCCTGTCGCCGGCAGTCTGCGGGCCCCGCGGGAGCGGGGCGGCTGGAACGCGCTCAGAGGCTGGCTCTCTCCTTGGACTCACTGCCTTCGATGGGCAGAACGCTACCCACGCTTCACTCTTTTGTAAATCAGAAATCTCGCTCGTTTTCTGCCTATGAGCAGGTCGGTGCATATGCGTGCGTTGCAATGAGCGGGTGTGCCAACGCAACGGCCTCCGGGTGTGCACCATGCCCCGTCGGATGGATGACGGTGAACCCCCGGCGGCCTTGGAGGGGCGTACGGGCATGCGGCATCATGGCGGGGCAGGCCCTTTTCGGGCATGCGGCGGCCCCATGTCGTGGGGCCGGGTTCTTCGGGAACCAGATGGATCCGCCCCCTGGCAGGGGCGGTACTGCCCGGTCGTTTCGACCGGGTTCGTCACCGGGTGGGCTGGATACCCGTCCGGTGGTGGCAGGCGGCGGCCGTGTCGAGGTGCTGGATACACCGGGACACCGCGCCGTGGGGTGGCCCTGGAAGGGGCCACCCCACACTACGGGGCGGGCGGCATCGGGCCCCCTCGCGGTGGGAGGGCTGCGCGTCCGGCCGTCATGCGGAGAGCGCCTCCCGGTGGCGGGGGGCCCGGCTCCGGTTCAGTACGGCGTACTGCCGGGAGACGCGGGCGACGGCCCGGGTGCCGGAGTTGAGTACGGGCATCAGGACGGCGGCGCCCTCGGCGCGGGGTTCGCGGTCCGCGCCGCCGGCGGCTGCGCGGGCCCGCGCCCCGATGGCGGAGTCGATCATCTCGGCGGCGGCCATGGCCCAGGCGGTGTCCTCGGGCTCCCCCGCGTCGAGGGCGCGCAGGCGGGCCGCCTCCATGAGCGCGGGGTCCACGTACGGTGACAGCGACAGGAGTTGGTCGTGGATGTCCGTCTCCCGGTCGAAGATCCGGCGTTCGAGCGGTACCCGCCAGGCGGCGGGGCGGCCCGCGGCCCGGCCGGGCGTCCTGAGCCCGTGCCAGAGCGGCCCCAGCCGCCGGTAGGTCCGCCAGTCGCCCAGCAGGGCTTCCAGGCGCTCGCCCTGCGGCAGGAGGAACCCGACCGTCGTCAGTACGGCGCCGAAGCTGGCGAGCGGCGGGGCCACGTCCGTACTGAGGGAGTCCAGGTCGCCCCCTGCCCAGCGGGCGGTGATCGCGAGCGCCTTGAGCAGGCCGAAGGCGGTGCTCAGGGAGAAGCCGGCGACGAGCGTGAGGAGGCCGGCCCTGAGCCAGCCGTCGACCACCCGCGACCAGCGCCAGCACATGGCCGGCACCACGATCCCGAGCACGATGTGCCAGGTCAGGTACACGACGAGCGTCTCGCGGATGAAGGGCGTGGTGGCGTAGTACGTGTCGAAGTCGCGCAGGCGCTCGTCGGGGGCCTCGCCGAGGGCGAAGGAGCCGCAGATCATCAGGATGACGGCGGCGCACACGGAGAACCACACGCGGGCGCGGCGCTGGACGGCCGGGCCGAGGCCGTCGCGCCAGTACACGAGCAGGACCATGGCGCAGGTGTTGAAGGTGCTGATCAGGGCGTAGACGAGGGGTGCGCTGAAGTTCGCGATGCCGGTGGCGCGGTTCACGGCGGTGATCGTGGGCGGTGCGGCGAAGACGAAGCCGAGGCAGGCCATCAGGATCAGGCCCGAGACGGCGCGCACCATCGGTTCGCGCCAACGCCGCAGCAGCGTGGGCACCTTGGACAGGAAGGCGGTGCCGAGGGCCGCTGCGGGTACGTAGTAGTCGGTGCCGTGCATCAGCCGTCCGCACCGAGCGAGGCCTGGATGCGCGCGGCGGGCCCTTCGAGGACGCGCGGGGGTCCGCCGTCCTCCACGAGGTGGCGGAAGTGCCGTCCGAAGCGGCGGCCGAAGTCCTCGGCCTCCGCCTCGTCCTCGTCCCCGTCCGCCGTCGCGGTGCGCGCCGCCACGATGCGTACGGCCTCGTCGAGTTGGCTTTCCGTCAGCTCCTCGCCGATCAGGCGGGTCGCGACGTGGCCGCCCAGGGCGTGGCTGCCGCAGTGCCCGCGCATCATGTGCCAGATCTCGTGGCCGAGGATGACCAGGCTGTGGAACGCGCTGGTGGACCGTACGACCACGATGACGTCCTCGGTCTCCCGGTCGAGCCACAGGCCCGAGACGGGTCCGATGCCGGCGGGCAGGTCGCGGCGGAAGATGCGGACCGGGCGGCCGCGCAGGACCGTGAGGTGTGCGGCGAGGCGGGCGATGAGCACGTCGATGTCGCCGGGCGCCGGTTCGCCCAGCCCCGCGTCCAGCTCCCTGCACAGGCCGGCCATCTCCTGCTCCAGCACGTACAGGCGCCGTCGGCTCCTGATCCCCACCCGTGTCTCCTCAGCCGCGCGCAGTTGCGGCGCAGCGCTCGTCCCGAAATCCCCCGCGGCCCCGCGTCCGTGCGCGGGCCGCCTGCCACACTCCCTCAGTCGAGGTCGAGGTCGTCCATCAGCGCCTTCATGGCCGCCAGGGTCTGCGTGAGCTTGAGCTCGTCGGCTCCGCCCCGGAAGGCGACCCGCCTGAGCTTGTACTGCTCCTGCAGATCCGCGAGGGACTGCGTCTGCTCGGTCTCCAGGCGCTCCCGGAGCGCGCGGTCGAGCGCCTGGGAGGGGGTGGCCGTGAGGAAGCCGCGGGGTACTCCGAAGAAGTCCTCGATCAGGGCCGCGTGTTCCAGTTTCGGCGTCTTGCGGCCGTTGAGGATCTCTCCGATCCACTGGGGGGTGACGCCGGCGGCCTGTCCGATCTCCGCCCGCGAGAACTGGGCGCCGTCGGCGCGCCGCCGGGTCTGGCGGAGGAACTCGAGCCGCTCTGCGACCTGTTGGAGGAAGTCCGGCCGCGGCAGCGGCCGGCGGCTCAGCCCCGCGCGCACCACGTTGACCGCCAGGCCGGTGCTCAGGGAGAGGGGTACCGGGTCGAGGACTGCGTTCCAGTCGAGGCCGGCCGCTTCGATGAGCTCTTCGAGGAGCGCGAGGCTCTTCAGATGGGGCTCGCCCCCGTCGATCACGGTGTCTCCTGACGATGCGTTCGGCGCCTGACGTCCGGCGGTACCGGAGCGCAGTGCCGACCGGTGCGCCTACTAGATCAGAACAACGATCGATTCCACAACTGAAACGATCGCGTCACCGATGGCCGAAAGCAAACTCCGGCCGCGCGCCTGCGCACCCGCTCCGCCTCCGACAACAGGGCTGCTGACAGAGCCTTTTCCGCGGCGTGCGCAGTGCCGCGGACCTCCGGCGGCCTGATGCGCCCCCTACCGCGGGGCAACGATCGATTCACCGCACGGATCGCTCACTGCCGTGCTCCTGACGCGGCCCGCCCGTCCCGATCCGCGGGACGCTGACTTCCTCCCGTACGGGGCCGACTGCGTACGGCCCGCCGGGCAGCTCCTAGGCGGCGACGACCCCGGTGTTCTGGCAGGCGGTCAGGAGCCAGCGGCCGTCGGCTTGCTTCGAGACCACGTAGAGCGGGGCGCCCTCGCTCTCCTCGCCCGGGGTCGCGTACCGCTGACGGACCTTGACCGCTGCGACGTCAGGCCGGATGAAGAGCACATGGACCACCTCGTAGGTGACCTTGCCGTCCCAGCCCGCCGCAGGGAGGACCTTGCGGGTGAACTCCGCGATCTCGTCGAGACCGATGAGCACCTTGCCGTGGGCCGTCGTCCAGACCGCGTCCGGGTGGAAGAGGGCGAGGAACTCCTCGGGGTCCTTGTTCTGCTGGGCGTGCTCGACGGTGGCGACGAGCCGGCCGATCGCTTCGATGTCTGCCTCGTGGGAGGTCGATTCCGTGGTCATGCGGATGAGCATCACACCTCAAGCGCGGTTGAGGTCAACCGTGTCCGGGCGGGCGGCGCCGACCTCGATCCTGTTCTCGTCGAGGCCGTTGACGATCCTCAGGCAGCCGCCGACGAACACGAACTCCACCGCGACGCCTCCTGCCGCAAGGTCGCGCTCCGCGGGACGCCGTTCGAGGAGCCCGACCTCCCTCAGCACTCGGCCGACGAACGGTTCGAGGCGGTCATCGGCGTGTGACCACCGCGGGGTGTGCACGGAGCAGGACCTCCACCCGGGCGAGGTCACGGAAGCGCGCGCGATATAGGTCAGGGGTTGTCCTAAACCGGCCGTAGGGTCTTCGCATCGTGAGGGACCGGACGAGGGGACGAGAGCGATGAAGCACACTGCGCCCGAGGGTTACACGAGCGTTGCGCCGTGGGTGGTCACCGATGACACGGGGGCGCTGCTCGATTTCGTCGCCGCCGCGTTCGACGGCGAGGAGATCGCGCGGGTGGCGGTCGAGGACGGCACCATCGGCCACGGCGAGATCCGGGTCGGCGACACGGTGGTGCTGGCCTTCGACCGGCGGCCCGACTGGCCGGTGATGCCCGCGCTGCTGCGGGTCTACGTCCCGGACGCGGACGCCGCCATGGCCGCAGCCGTGGCGCACGGGGCGCGGGTGGTGACCGGGGTGGCCGACAGTGCGTGGGGGGACCGCGGCGGGCGGGTGCGGGATCCGTTCGGCAACGTCTGGTGGGTGGTCAGCCGGGTCGAGGAGGTGGCACCGGACGCGGCCTGGGAGCGCATGTACGAGCCGAAGTACGCGGAGGCGATGCGCACGGCCCAGGAGACGCTGGACGCCGAGCTGAGCGGCCGGGAGTCGGGGACCGCGAGCGCGCCGAAGCGCCCGGGGGGCTGAGGTCGGCCCGCCGGTGCGCTGAGGCCGGGTGCGCTGAGGGCCCGGCCCGCCGGTGGCGGCTGCGTACGGCGGGGCTGCGGGCCGCCGGGGCCGCGTACGGGGGGCCGGCGGGTCACACTCACCCTGGCGGCCCAGTTCCGTGTTGCGGGCGGCGGGCTGCGGGTGCAGGATCGAGACAGGCCCCGGCCGTGACTCTCCCCCCCAGTCACGACCGGGGCCGATCACGTACGGCGTGCAGGCCCCGGACCCCGGGTGCCGCCGCCCGGTACGGGGGCCCGGCGGGCCGGGGTGCGTACCGTCGTCAGCGGACCTCGATGCCGATGAGGCAGGTGTCGTCGTCGGTGTCGGACGCGCTGTACGTGAGGACGCTGTCCAGCCGCTTCTCCAGGGTGTCGGCCGGTCGCGAGGCCACGGCGAGGAGCTGGGTGAGGGAGTCGGTGACGGCGATGTCCCTGCGCTCGACGAGGCCGTCCGTGTACATGAGGAGGGTGTCCCCGGCTTCGAGCTGCACCTCCTCCTCCTCGTAGGCCGCCTCCGGCAGCGCACCGAGCATCAGTCCGCTGCTCAGGGGGAAGGGCTGGGCCCCGGCTCCCCGGACGAGGACGGGCGGCAGGTGGCCCGCCCGGGCCCACTGCAGGGTACGGGTACCGGGGTCGAAGAGGCCGCAGACGGCGGTGCCGGTGAGGTTGCTGGTGAGGTGGAAGGCGACCTGGTTGAGCCAGGCGAGGAGCTGCGCCGGCCCGGCGCCGGTGACGGCGAGGCCGCGCAGGGCGTTGCGCAGGACGACCATGCCGGTGGCGGCCTCGATGCCGTGTCCGGCGACGTCGCCCACGCTGAGGAGCACCTTGCCGTTGGGCAGGACGGCGGAGTCGTACCAGTCCCCGCCCACCAGGGACTCGGATTCGGCGGGCCGGTAGCGCACCGCGACCCGGATGCCGGGCACGTCGAGGGGTGCGGGGGCCGGGGGCATGATGGCCTGCTGCAGCTGGAGGGCGAGGCGGTTGCGGTCGGCGGATTCCGCCTCGGTGTCGGCGAGCTGGTCGCGGGTGGCGGCGAGGGCGACCTCGGTCCAGTGCTGGGAGGAGATGTCCTGGCAGGCTCCGCGTACCGCGTAGAGGCGCTGCTGGTGGTCCAGTACGGGTTCGGCGACCATCCGGATGTGCCGGGTGATGCCGTCGGGCCGCTGGAGGCGGAAGTCCACGGAGGATTCGCGCCGGCTGTGGAGGACGGTGCGCAGGAACCGCCCGATGGAGTTGACGTCGTGGGCGTGCGCGTGGGCGGCGAGGTCCTCGAGGGGGACGGGGGTGGCGGTCATCGGGAGTCCGAAGAGGGCGAACAGCTGCTCGTTCCAGCTGATCTCCTTGGTGTGCACGTTCTGTTCGAAGCCGCCGACCCGGCCGAGGCGCTGCGCGTGCTGGAGGAGGTTGGCGAGCCGTGCCCTCTCGTCCTCGATCTTCCAGATGAGGAGGAGCGCGGAGCCGTGCCGGGTGATGCGCACGTCGGCGACGGTGGTGAGGGGGACCTCGCCGACGAAGGTGGTCAGGGCGGTGCGCCGGGCCTGGCAGGGCTCGCCGGTGGCGTAGGTCCGCTCCAGCTTCTCGAAGAGGCCGCCGTCCTCGGCTGCGGCCGGGTAGATCTCGAGGAAGGGGCGACCGGTGACCACGGAGCGGGCGCGGCCGGCCGGGTCGACGAAGCTGTCGTTGACGTGGTGGATGCGGAAGTCGGCGAGTCGGCCGTCGGCGTCGAGGACGGGGGCGAGGACGAGGACCGTGTCGTCGAGGTGGCCGGCGAGGTCGGTGAGTTCGGCCAGGGCGGCGTGGTGGCCGGCGCCGGAGGGGTCGGGGGCCTGGTACCGGGGCTGCTCTTCGAGGGTGTGGGCGCACAGTTCGGCCAGCGCCTCCAGCTGGCGGACGACCTGGACGGGCTGCGGGGGCAGCGGCTCGGGCCAGGCGATCTCCAGGACCCCGTGGATACGGCCGCCCGTACCGGCCGGGACGACGACGCGGCCGCCGTGGGGGTGGCGGCGCCTCCCTATGGTCGCCAGGCCGGCCTGGGAGAGGCTGCCGACGAGGGAGAGCTCGCGGTGGGTGAGGGCGAGCCGGGCGCAGGTGGCGACCTCGGGCGGTACGTAGCGCCAGCGCTCGGCGTCCTCCGCCGAGAAGCCCGCCTGGCCCGCCAGGGTGAGGGAGGAGTCCGCCCCGGTGACCCAGATGGCGACGCCGTGGGCGCCGAGGGGGGCGAGCGCGTTCTCGAGGAGGGCTGCGGCGACGGCCGGGGTGTCGTCGGCCGCCAGGGCGCGGCTCTCCGCGGCCCGCAGCCGGACGGCGGGCGGCGCGGCGGAGTCCGGTTCGGCGACGGCCGTCTCGATGAACTCCTTTACGACGTCGCTGACGCGGTCGCGCGCGGCCTGGTTGACGACGTCGACGGCGAGGGCGAGCAGGCTGCTGCCGGACTGTTCGGCGAGTTTGGCGAGCTGGCGCGCCGCCTCGGCGGGCCCGCAGCCGAGGCGTCCGATGAGGATGCCCTTCGCGAGCTCGACGAGGGCCCGGCCGTCGGCGGCCGACTGCGCGGCGAGTGCCTCCTCGCGGAGCCGCTCGACGGTGGCGGCGAGGCGGCCGGCCTCCGGCCCCGCGGAGGGGTCCGGGCCGGCGGGCGCGTACGGGCCGGGGGGCACGTCCCGGGTTTCGGTACGGCCAGGGGGCCGGCCGTGCAGGGCGGCCGTGCCCTCCTCGGCCGCCGTGGCGTTCACGACTGCCGTACCCTCCTCGGCCGCCGTGGCGTCCACGGCCGACGTGTCCTCCTCCGTCGCCGCAGCAGTCGCTGCTGCCGTTCCGTACGCGGCGGCCGTGACCTCCTCCGTGAAGATCTCGTCTCCCGCGCGGGCGGGGGCGGCCGGGGTCCGGGTCGGTTCGTGTTCCTGAGGAATGGTGTCCACCGTGTGTGTCGCTCTTCTCCGTAGGGTCGCCGGGGGCGTCAGGCCGGGGTCGTGCCTGAGGTGCCCCGGGCCGGCAGCCACCGGCGGAGGCGGGCGACGAGTTCGTTGGCGTCGACGGGCTTGGTGACGTAGTCGTTCGCCCCGGACGCGAGGCTCTTCTCGCGGTCCCCCGGCATGGCCTTCGCCGTGACCGAGATGATCGGCAGCGCGCTGTACTCGGGCATGCTCCTGATCTCCGCCGTGGCCGCGTAGCCGTCCAGCTCCGGCATCATCACGTCCATCAGGACCAGGTCGATGCCCGGGTTGTCGACCAGGGTCTCGATGCCGCTGCGGCCGTTCTCGGCGTGGAGCACCTGCATCCCGTGCAGTTCCAGGATCCCGCTGATGGCGTACAGGTTGCGCGGGTCGTCGTCGACGACGAGCACGGAGCGGCCGGCGAGGCCCGCGTCCACGACGGCGTGCTCGGGGACGGCCGCGCCGCTGCCGGCGTGCACGAGCGTGGGGACGTCCCCGGGGCGGTCCGCCGACAGGTGCAGGGCGATGCGCTCGCGGAGCTCGTCCAGGCTGACGAGCACCTCCAGCGGCAGCACGGCGGCGCGCTCGGCGACCGCCGCCTGCTGCTCGCCCGTCATGCGCCGGTTGTCGTGGGCGAGGACCGGCAGCGAGGCCAGCGCGCCGTCCCCGGCGAGTGCGTCGAGGAAGCGCAGGCCCTCCCCGTCCGGTCCGAGTTCGAGGACCACGCAGTGGAAGGAGGCCTGCGCGAGGGCGTCCGCCGCGTCCGCCGCGGTCACGGCGGTCACGACCTCGGCCCGGTCGGCGGGCGCCGTGACCGCCCGGCCCGCGGTCAGGTCCCCGGCCGCGCTCTCGGCGACCAGGCTGAGCAGGCCGTTGCTGCGCTGCTCGATCACCAGGATGCGCCGGGGGTGCCGCTCCCCTTCGAGTGCGGGCTGGGCGGCACCGCCGTACGGCTGCTGGGCCTCGGAATCGGCGGACTCCGCGCTCCGGAGGGCCGTACCGCCCTCGGGGACCCCCGACACGGGGAGGTAGAGCGTGAAGACGGAACCCCTGCCGACCTCGCTGCGGGCGGTGACGGCACCGCCGAGCAGGCGGGCGATCTCCCGGGTGATGGACAGGCCCAGGCCCGTGCCCCCGTACTTGCGGCTCGTGGTGCCGTCGGCCTGCTGGAACGCGGCGAAGATGGCTTCCAGCTGCTGTTCGGCGATTCCGATGCCGGTGTCGAGGACGCGGAAGGCGACCACGGACCCGGCCTGCGCCAGCTCGTCGGGCAGCTCCGCCGAGGCCGCCGGTTCGATCTTGACGTCCACGCGGCCGTGTTCGGTGAACTTGACGGCGTTGGAGAGCAGGTTGCGCAGGATCTGCTGGAGCCGGGCGTCGTCGGTGAGGAGGTCCACCGGCACGCCGGGGGCGCTGGTGATCTCGAACTCGAGGCCCTTCTGGCTGGTCAGCGGCCGGAAGGAGGCCTCCAGGTAGTCGAGGAGCTGCTTGAGGGAGACCCGCTCCAGGTTCACGTCCATCTTGCCCGCCTCGACCTTCGACAGGTCGAGGATGTCGTTGATCAGCTGGAGGAGGTCGGAGCCCGCCGAGTGGATGATGCCCGCGTACTCGACCTGCTTGGGGGTGAGGTTGCGGCTCGGGTTCTGGGCGAGCAGCTGGGCCAGGATGAGCAGGCTGTTGAGCGGGGTGCGCAGTTCGTGGCTCATGTTCGCCAGGAACTCGGACTTGTACTTGGAGGCCCGCGACAACTGCTGCGCCCGGTCCTCCAGTTCCTGCCGGGCCTGCTCGATCTCCAGGTTCTTGGCCTCGATATCGCTGTTCTGGCTGGCGAGGAGGGCGGCCTTCTCCTCCAGCTCGTCGTTGGAGCGGCGGAGTTCGTCCTGCTGGACCTGGAGCTCCTCGGAGCGGGCCTGGAGCTCGGCCGTGAGCCGCTGCGACTCGTCGAGGAGCTCGTCGGTACGGGCGTTGGCGACGATCGTGTTGACGTTGACGCCGACGGTCTCCATCAGCCGGCCCAGGAAGTCGCGGTGCACGGGGGTGAAGGGGGCGAAGGACGCGAGCTCGATGACGCCCAGGACCTGGTCCTCGACGATGATCGGCAGGACGATCAGGTGGCTCGGCGAGGCCTGGCCGAGCCCGGACGAGATCAGGTAGCCGGACGGCACGTTGTCGGTGGTCAGGATGCGGCGGCTGCGCGCCGCCTGCCCCACCAGGGTCTCGCCGTGCCGCACGCGCGTGGCGGCGGGGCTCTCCACGGGCCGCCCGAAGGAGCCGATCAGGGTGAGCCAGGCCTCGCCGCCGACCTCCTCGCCGAGGTAGAAGGCGCCGTAGCTGGCGTCGACGAGGGGCGTGAGCTCGTCCATGACGAGTTCGGCGACGACGGCGAGGTCGCGGTGGCCCTGCATCAGGCCGGAGATCTGCGCGAGGTTGGACTTGAGCCAGTCCTGCTCCTGGTTCGCGCGCGTGGTCTCGCGGAGCGAGCCGACCATGGAGTTGATGTTGTCCTTGAGTTCGGCGACCTCGCCGGAGGCGTCGACGGTGATCGAGCGGGTCAGGTCGCCCTCGGCGACCGCGCTGGCGACCTCGGCGATGGCACGGACCTGCCGGGTCAGGTTCCCGGCCAGCTCGTTGACGTTCTCGGTCAGCCGCTTCCAGGTGCCGGAGACCCCTTCCACCTCGGCCTGGCCGCCGAGCCGGCCCTCGCTGCCGACCTCGCGGGCGACGCGGGTGACCTCGGCGGCGAAGGAGGAGAGCTGGTCGACCATCGTGTTGATGGTGGTCTTGAGCTCCAGGATCTCGCCCCGGGCGTCCACGTCGATCTTCTTCGACAGGTCGCCGTTGGCGACGGCGGTGGTGACGAGGGCGATGTTGCGGACCTGGCCGGTGAGGTTGTTCGCCATGGAGTTGACGTTGTCGGTGAGGTCCTTCCACGTGCCCGCCACATTGGGGACCCTGGCCTGGCCGCCGAGGCGGCCCTCGGTGCCGACCTCGCGGGCCACGCGCGTCACCTCGTCGGCGAACGCGGACAGCGTGTCGACCATGGTGTTGATCACTCCGGCCAGCGCGGCGACCTCGCCCTTCGCCTCCACCGTGATCTTCTGCGACAGGTCGCCGCGGGCCACCGCCGTCGCCACCTGGGCGATGGAGCGGACCTGCCCGGTCAGGTTCGACGCCATCACGTTGACGTTGTCGGTGAGGTCCTTCCAGGTCCCCGACACCCCGCGGACGGTGGCCTGGCCGCCGAGGTTGCCCTCGGTGCCGACCTCGCGGGCCACGCGGGTGACCTCGTCGGCGAACGCGGACAGCTGGTCGACCATCGTGTTGATGGTCTCCTTCAGCTCCAGGATCTCGCCGCGGGCGTCCACCCGGATCTTCTGCGTCAGATCGCCCTGGGCGACCGCGGTGGTGACCTCGGCGATCGAGCGGACCTGGGCGGTCAGGTTGTCCGCCATGAAGTTCACGGAGTCGGTCAGGTCGCGCCAGGTACCGGAGACGCCCTTGACGTCCGCCTGGCCGCCGAGCCTGCCGTCCGTACCGACCTCGCGGGCCACGCGCGTGACCTCGTCGGCGAACGCGGACAGCTGGTCGACCATCGTGTTGATGGTGGTCTTGAGCTCCAGGATCTCGCCCCGCGCGTCCACGCGGACCTTCTGGGAGAGGTCGCCCAGGGCCACGGCGGTCGCGACCTGGGCGATGGAGCGTACCTGGGAGGTCAGGTTCCCGGCCATGAAGTTCACGGAGTCGGTCAGGTCGCGCCAGGTACCGGAGACCCCCTTGACGTCCGCCTGACCGCCGAGGATGCCCTCGGTCCCCACCTCACGGGCCATGCGGGTGACCTCGCCCGCGAAGGCGGAGAGCTGGTCGACCATGGTGTTGATGGTGTTCTTCAGCTCCAGGATCTCCCCGCGGGCGTCCACGGCGATCTTCTGGGAGAGGTCGCCCTTGGCGACCGCGGTGGTCACCTGGGCGATGTTGCGGACCTGGTCGGTGAGGTTGCCCGCCATGAAGTTCACCGAATCGGTGAGGTCGCGCCACACGCCCGCGACCCCCGGCACCTCGGCCTGGCCCCCGAGCCGCCCCTCGCTGCCGACCTCGCGGGCCACGCGGGTGACCTCCGCGGCGAAGGAGGACAGCTGGTCCACCATCGTGTTGACGGTGTCCTTCAGCTCCAGGATCTCGCCCCGGGCGGCGACGTCGATCTTCTGCGAGAGGTCGCCGCGCGCGACCGCGGTGGCCACCTGGGCGATATCGCGGACCTGGGTGGTGAGGTTGCCCGCCATGGCGTTCACGGAGTCCGTGAGGTCCGCCCAGGTGCCCGACACCCCCGGGACCTCGGCCTGACCGCCGAGCGTGCCCTCGGTGCCGACCTCGCGGGCGACCCGGGTCACCTCCGAGGTGAACAGCGACAGCTGGTCCACCATCCCGTTGAAGACCGTGGCGATCTCCCCGAGGAGGCCGTCGGACTCGTCCGGCAGCCGCGTGCCGAAGTCCCCGTCGCGTACGGCCGTCAGCCCGGCCAGGAGCTGTCGCAGCTCCGGCTCGCCGACCGCCCCCGCCCCTGTTGCCTGCGCGCGCGACGAATCAGCCACCCTGGCCATCGGTCACCATCTCTCACTCTGCCCTTGGCACGCCACCAAGCCTTCTGGCGTCCCTGCCCCAGTCCACCACATCTATACCTGCCCCGAGGGACACAAACGAACTTGCGTTCGCTTTTCGCCGTTGAGTACCTCGCACGTACCGGGGCCGGTGGGCCGGCGGACACGGCCCCGCGGGACCGGCGCGCCGGCAGCTCGGCGTCGCGGGCGGCGTCTGCCCCGATTCCGCGGAACCAAACCACCCCCCGCTCACGCACTGCCGAAACCGCCCGTTCGAGGGCCGGTGGTGAGCGTCGCCACCACGGTCTTGCCGCCGTGGTGGACGTCCACGTGCGTCGTCGCGAGCTGGTTGACCAGACGCCACCCGAAACCGCCCGGGGAGTCCGGCGCCCAGGTCTGGATCCTGGGCGGTTCGGCCGAGCCGTCGGACACCTCCACGGTGACCGTGCCGGGCCGGACGGTGATCTGGAAGGCGGTGGCGCCCCCGGCGTGGCGGGTGGCGTTGGAGATCATCTCGGACACGACGGTCAGGACGTTGTCCACGTCGACCGGGGCCACGTCGAAGCCCTCCAGGACACTGCGGGCGGCCTCCCTGCCCGCGGCGCAGCTGAACCCCCCGTGCAGGGGGTCCGGCAGAATCCGCGACGAAAGGGTCCGCTCTTCCATGTGGCGCGATTGCCCCCGCTTCCCGTCCGGTAACCGGCGGGCCGCATTCCGGCGTACGCGCGGGGCAGGCCTGGGCGGCCCTGCCTGCCCGCCGAACCGGTCCGTCCGGCCGCGGGGGGCCGGTCCGGCGGTCCCCGGCCGTCAGGGCGCCGCGACGAGGCCGTCCGCGAGGAACTCGTCCACGTGCTTGTCCGCCCTGCGGTCGAAGTCGGCGTACTTCGCCTCCCGCCTGGCGCCGGTGACCGCCTCGCCGACCAGGAGGTTCCCCTCGGCGTCGATGCGCTGCGGCCGCTCCTCCGCGTCCAGGAGCAGGCCCACGGTGGAGCGGGAGAATCCGCAGTAGTAGGCGATGCCCTCGCTCAGGTTGGTTTCGAGGGTGGTCTGCATGGTCTCCGCGAGGGGGTCGTCGGAGGTCGCCCCGGCCAGGCCCAGCCACAGCATCCGCTTGCCCGCCAGGCGGGGCCTGCTGCGGCCGTAGGCGAACCCGTAGTTCCACACACGGTCGATCCACCCCTTGAGGACGGCGGGCACGCTCATCCAGTACACCGGGAAGACGGCGACGACGAGCTCGGCGTCGAGGATCCGCCGCATGTGGGCGTGCGTCTCGTCCGAGTACGGCTTCTCGCGGTTGCCCCAGTCCGGCTGGTCCTGCTCGTTCATCCGCGGGTCGAACCCCTCGGCGTGCAGGTCGAGGAGGTCGACGCGGTACCCGGCGGCCTCCAGCCGGGCCGCCGAGCGGCGGGCGGTGTGGGCGGTGAGGGAGTCGCCGCGGTGGTGCGCGAGGACCACGAGGGCCGTCTTCGCCGCGCGGCCGTCGTCGCGGTGGCTGCTGCCGGCGGTGCTGGCGGGGCTGTGCTGCGGCACGGTGTCTCCTGAGGGCTCGTCCTGTGCAGTGGTTCCAGTACAGCCGCAGCGCCGTAGATGATCCATGGGAGAAACTCTCCGTGGCATAGGAGATCGTCTACGATTCCCTTGTGGATCCTCTGAGTTCACTCCTGAACGGCATCCGGGCCGAGGGCTCGGTCGTCAGCCACGCCGTCCTCACGGCGCCCTGGAGCATCACCTTCGCCGACGCCGCCCCGCTCACCCTGGTCAGCGTGCTGCGCGGCGGCGGCACGCTGCTGCTGTCCGACGGCACCGCGCGGGCGGTCGCCGCGGGCGACACGGCGATCGTCCGGGGCCCCGCACGGTTCCGCCTCGCGGACCGGCCCGCCACCGTCGACCGCCCCCACACCGCGTACGAGGTCAACTGCTTCACCGGGGACGCCCCGTGCGGGGGCCGGGAGCTCGGCGGCATCCACTGGGGCACCGGCCCGGAGGGGGCCACCGCCCTGATCATGGGCGCCTACCGCGCCTCCGGACACCGGCACGAACGGCTCCTGCGCGCCCTGCCGCCCGTCCTCGTCATCACCGAGGACGCCGAGACCTGCGCCTGGCTGGAGAACTCGGCCGCCGACGCCGCCCGGCTCTCCGCGGGCTCCCAGGCGCTGATGGACCGGCTCCTCGACTGGGCCCTGGTCTGCACGCTGCGCACCTGGTTCGACCGGGCGGGCGCCGACGCGCCCGGCTGGTACCGGGGCCTCGCCGACCCGGTCCTCGCACCCGCCCTGCACGCCTTCCACGGGCGCCCCGCCGACAGCTGGACGGTCGCCTCGCTGGCCGCCCAGTCCGGTGTCTCCCGGGCCCTGTTCGCCCGGCGCTTCACGGAACTGATGGGCCGCCCGCCCCTCGCCTACCTCACCGAGTGCCGCATGGACGACGCCGAGGCCCTGCTGTCCGAGACCGACCTCAGCATCGCCCAGATCGCCAAGTCCGTGGGCTACGCGGACGCGTTCGGCTTCAGCGCCGCCTTCAAACGCCACAAGGGCGTCAGCCCGAGCACCTTCCGCACCACGGCGGCCTGAGGACCGGCCGCGGCGGGCGGTGCACACGGGAACTCCCCTTGCTGGTGTGCGATCCCGGGTTCGGGGCAGGCGCGTCTCTGAATGCCCGACGTCCGACGAGGAGGAAGCACGTCATGACCGCATCCGAGCAGTCCGCCCCGTACACCGTCCCCGGCCTGCACCGGCAGGACGCCCAGCAGGTCACGGACCTCCTGCGGGGCCGGCTGCACGCCCTGAACGATCTGGCGCTCACGCTCAAGCACGTCCATTGGAACGTCGTCGGCCCGCACTTCATCGCCGTCCACGAGATGCTGGACCCGCAGGTGGACGCCGTCCGCGAGATGGCCGACACCACCGCGGAGCGGATCGCCGCACTGGGCGGCGTGCCCGTGGGCACCCCGGGCGTCCTGGTCGCCGAGCGGACCTGGGACGACTACGACGTGGGCCGTGCCGACGCGGTCGCCCACCTGGGCGCCCTCGACCTGGTGTACACGGGGGTCATCGAGGACCACCGGCTCGCGATGAAGGCCACCGACGAACTGGACCTGGTCACACAGGACATGCTGATCGGGCAGCTGGCGAAGCTGGAGCAGTTCCAGTGGTTCGTACGGGCGCACCTGGAGAGCGGGGGCGGCCGGCTGAGCACCGAGGGGGCGCACACCCTCCAGCAGGCGGCCGGGCAGGCCTCCCAGGCCCCGGACCCCTCCTGACCCCGCCCGGTTCCCGCCCCGGCAGCCGCTGCCGGGGCGGGCAGTCACCCGGTCACCTGGTCACCCGGTCTTCCTGCGGTCGTACGCCATCGTCGAGAGCGATGCCGCCAGGCCGGTGAAGAAGAGGATCTGCGGCACGCCCCGCTCCGTCCACGGGACCTGGGATATCAGCACCGCGCACAGCAGGGTCAGCGCAGCCTGTGCCACCACGATCCGGGCCCAGCGGCCCCGGCGTACGAGCGAGCGGACGGTGAGCTGCACCCCGGTGGGCATCCGGCGGTAGCGCAGCAGGGCTCCGAAGCCCCAGACCGCCGCCATGACCGCCAGGACCCAGAGGCGGTTGCCGAGCGGTACGGGCAGCTCGCGCAGGACGGGGTCCTTGGAGGTGGCGAAGAGGTCGGCCATCGTCCCCGCAGCCGCGAGGCAGACCAGCGCGAGCCACCGCGTCCCCCGCAGCAGGCGGTACGCGGCCCGGTCGAGGCCGCTGTGCAGCATCGGGGACTGCGGCGCGCCCGCCAGGCCCGCGGAGTATATCTCGGCGGCGCGGGCGGCGGTGACGTCCGGGCCGCTGGCCACCGCGTCGGTGTACATGGCCCGGGCCGCCACCGGCACCTCCTCGCCGCGCAGCCGGTGCTGCTCCACCCAGCGGGCCGCGGCCGTCTTGAGCCCGGAGAAGGAGAAGGCGTACGGGTCGTCGCCGGGGCGGGTCAGCGGGCGGGGGAAGGCCACGGCCCGCGGGTCCCCCTCGCGGGCCGCCCTGTCGATGGCTGGGCACCTTCGGCGTCTGGGACTACCTCCTCACCTCCGCCCCGACACCGCTCCAGGGGATCCGGGACGCCGCGCACTACGTCGCCACGATCAGCGACGCGTGGACCGAGCGCCTTCTGGTCGCGGACGACGGCGAGCACGTCACCGTGAGCCACGCGAACGGCGCCGAGCTCGCGTACGACACGGCGTCCTCGATCCGCTCGTTCGGCCTCGGCATCATCCAGCAGCGGATCGGGGAGGCGATGCGGCGCACCCTCGTCCCCGTCCACGTCGCACTGGCCGCCGAGGCCCCCCGCAGCCACCGGGCCTGGTCGAGCTGTACGGCACCGGGGCCGTCGAGTTCGGCGCACCGATCAGCTCGATCACCTTCCGCTCCGCCGAGCTGCGGGTGCCCTACCCGCACGCCCAGCCGGGGCTGTCGGCCCTGCTGCGGACCCATGCCGAGCGCTACCTGGACCAGGCCGTCCCGCTGTACAGCTGGATCGACGAGTTCCGGCTCGCCCTCGGGGCGGAGGGCCCCGCCGGCCCCGCCCTGCGCACGGTGGCGCAGCGCATGGCGATCAGCACCCGTACCCTCCAACGGCGGCTGGAAGCCGCCGGGACCACGTGGAGCGCGGAGCTCGAGGCCGCGCGCCGCACCCGGGTCCTGCGGATGCTCCGCACGACCGACCTGACGCTCACCTCGGTCGCGCAGCAGGGCGGCTACACCGATGTCCGCGCGATGCGGCGGGCGATCCGCCGGTGGACCGGGCACACCAGCACCGACCTGCGCCGGGCAGCGGCCGGGGGCCGGGAAGAGCCCGGGGCCCGTTCCTGAACCCGCCGCGGGGCACCGCTGCTACCAGTTCCACCCCTGGTAGCCGTTCGAGAACGCCGTCCAGCTGCACGTGTGCAGGCGCAGGCCGTTGGCGGCGCTGTAGTCCAGGCACTTTCCGGTGGCTATGTTCCTCAGCGACGCCCACTGCGTCCGGCCGTCGGCGCTCCGCGCGGCGTCCTTGACCTCCCACTGCTGGTAGCCGTTGGCATAGCTGGCGTCACTGCATCCGTGCGCCCGCAGCCCGTACGCGGCGCTGTCGTCCAGGCAACGCCCCATGTCCTTCAGGTTGCGGAGCTCCTTGTCGAGGGTGAGGGAGTTCGCGGCGAACGGTCCGGCGGTGTTCAGCGTCGCGGGGTCGATCCTCGTCAGGCCGGGGACGGGGGTCTCGTCCACCGTGGCCGCCGCCGCGCCGGGGGCGGCTGCGAGGGCCGCGATCATCGCGACGGTCGCGGCGAGGGCGTAGGTCTTGCGCATGGGGTCGACCTCCTAGGTGAAGGCTGCTGCCGGTCGTGCCCGTGCACATCCCGCGTCTCCCGCGGAATGCGCACGGCCCGTATCGGTGGTCGTGTAGAGGTACCTGGGCTTCGTACGGGGGGGGCGGGCGGCCGCGGCCCACGGCTGCGCGCCCGGTCTCTGCGGCCCCCACGAGGACAGCCCTGACGTTAGGGCTCGGGGGCCGGTCGGCCGAGGGTCGCGCGCGCCGCGGACAGGGCCCTACGCGACACGACACGCGCCGCGGTCCACGCGCCCGGCCGGGCGCGGCAGAGGTCAGCAGAGCCTGCGGTACGGCGCGTCCGGGATGTACGCGCGCCACTGCCCGGCGGTCATGTACCGGCCCGTCCGGCTGCACACCGCTGCGGCGAGGTGCTCCGGGGCGAGGTCCAGGGCGTGCCTGCCGCTGCCGGACAGCGTGTGCAGGACGGCCCCGTCGAAGGCCAGGGCTTCGACGGGGCGGCCGCTCAGGTCCAGCGGTCCGCCCAGGCGGATCCGGGCGGGTACGTCCCAGAGCTGGACGGTGTCGCCGCCCACCGTGGCGGCGAGCAGTTTCGCGTCGGAGGAGAAGGCGAGCCGTCCCAGGCTGCGGCCGAAGGCGGGGGCGCCGAGGACCACGCTGCTGGGCATGGTGGCCAGGAGGGAGCCGTCGGCGCCGTCGCGGAGTTCGACGAAGCCGGACTCCTTGGATACGGCCAGGAGGCGGCCGTCGGGTGAGAAGGCGAGGTCCAGGGCGGCCTCCGTGCCGAACAGGCGCTCGCGTGCGGTGCCGGTACGGGTGTCCAGGGCCTGGCCCGAGGTGGTGACGAGGAGGCTGCCGTCCGGGCTGAACCGGCCGTATCCGGCGTACCCGTCGAGGCCCTTGAAGCGGCGCAGCTCCCGGCCCCGGGCCACGTCCCAGACGTACAGGGTGCCGCCGTCGCCCGTGGGGACGCCCGCGAGCCTCACCTGGGCGGCGAGGAAGCGCCCGTCAGGGGAGAGGGACAGGGCCTCCACGAGGTGGTTCTCGGCGATGGGGAAGCTGCGCAGCTCGCGCCCGCGCCCGGTGTCGCGTACGGCGACCCGGATGCGGGTGGCCGGGGTGAGGTCGGTGTAGGCCAGGATCCGGCCGCGTGCGGAGAGCGCGCTGCGGTGGACGTCGCCCTCCTGCGCCTCGACGGCGTGCTGGGGTATCCGCGGCCCCAGGGGCTTGCCCGTCCGCAGGTCCGTCAGGGTGAGCATGCTGTCGAACCGGCCCTCGCGCAGCACGGCAACCGTGCCGTCGGGGGATACCGCGGCGGTGCTGAGGCCGTTGTTCGTCGGGGGCCCGGCGGACAGGGCGCGGGCCAGGTCGAGGGTGTGCACCGTGTCCTCCCCGAAGCGCAGGTAGCGCAGGGAGCGGGTCTTCTCGTCGAGGGCCGTCGCATCGAAGTACGTGGGGCGGTTCGCGTACTTGATGCCCCGTCCGCGGACGGTGACCAGCGGTCCTTCGTCCGTCGTGCCGTCGTGTGCGGCGGGGGTCCACACCTCGATGTCGCCCGCCTCGTTCTCGCGGACCATGTAGCGGCCGTGGGAGCTGAAGACCAGGCTGTCGTCGCCGTGGGGGACGCGGCCCGCCGGGCGGAGCGCGACCAGGTCGAAGACCTCGGCCGTGCTGCCGGACACGGCCGCCATGCGGCTGCCGTCGGAGCTGAACCGGAACATGCCCGTACTGCAGCCCCGGGCACCGGGGTCCGCACCGCTCCCCAGGGCGGCGTCCCCCGGCGCGCTGTAGACCTGCCGCAGCCCGCCGCCGGGCTCGATCCGCCAGACACCGAAGGAGTCCCCCGGGGTGCAGCGGACGAGGTGCCGGCCGTCGGGGCTGACCGCGCCGGTGAAGTCCGGGAGGATCGTTCGGCCCGCGGAGTCCAGCAGCCGGGACTCCTGTCCGGACTGCCGGTCCCTCGGGCCGAGGACGACCTGGCCGCGGTTGTCGAGCCCGGACACCGACCAGCCGCCCGGCGGGGTGAACGGCGCTCCGGCGGGCCGGCCGCCGCGGGTGTGGACGACCTGCACCGTGCCGTCGGGCCTGCGGACGACCAGGAGGCGGCCGTCGGGGCTGCTCGCCGCCTCCCATCCGCCGGCCGTCGTACCCGCGTCGAGTGCCAGGAGGGTGCGCCCCCGCTCGGCTGCGGACAGGCCGGTGACCGTACTGCCGGACGGCACGCTGGTCAGCAGGCTCAGGCCGCTGGGCGCGAGGATCCGGCGCGCCTCGTCGCCGTCGATGAAGGGCGGCAGCCGCACGACCTCGGACTCGAGCTGGGTGGCGGCCGAGGCGAGGGCGGCACGGGCCTCGGGGACGCGGGCGATGCGCCAGGCGGCGAGTCCGAGCAGGCGGGCGGTCTGCGGGTCGGCGCCGCGCAGGCTCTCCGCGGCCTGGGCGACGGCGCGCGCCGTCGCCTCCGCCTTGCGGCGCTCCGCCTCGCGGTTCTCCACGTAGGCCAGTCCGCCGGCGAGCAGGGCGAGGACGGTGGCGCCGGCGAGGCCGTAGAGCAGGCGGCGGCGGTTGCGGGCGCCGCGGGCGGCGTGCGCGCGGGCCGCCTCCAGGCAGGCCGACTCCGGCGGATTGGGGCGCAGCCACGGGGAGGTTCCGGGCTCCAGCCAGTCCCGCAGCCTGCGCAGTTCGCTGCCCTGCGGCAGGTCGTCGGTCCTGCGGCCGTCCGCCTCCCACTGGAGGGTCGCGTGCGTCAGGCGCAGCCGGGTCGCGATGCCCGCCCGGTCGGCCTGCACCCAGTCGTGCAGCCGCCGCCAGGCGGGCGGCAGGGCGGCGCTGACCGGCTGGACGGCGCCGTCGGCTGCGAGGGTGAGGGCGCCGCAGGCGTGCAGGGCCCCGGTGGCCCGGGCCACGGCCCGCCGCTCGCTGTCCGGCCTGCCCTCGAACAGCTCGGCCGGGCCCGCGGTGCGTACGGAGTCCTGCGAGCCGTCGGGGGCTCCGCCGGGTACGACGAGCCGCAGCAGCAGCTCACGGGCGGCGAGCTGGGCGTCGGCGGGCAGGGTGGTGAAGGCCGATTCGGCGCGTTCGCCGAGCGGCGGCACGGTGTCGGCCGCCGGGGTGGCGGGCGCGGCGTCGGCGGATGCCGCCCCGGCGGCCAGCAGCCCGGCGTCCCGGGAGCGGCCGGCTTCCCCGCCCCGGCCGCCGTCCCCGGAGCGTCCGGTGTCCCCGTCCGGTCCGCCGTCCCCGCCCGTCGCGGTGTCCTCGCCGAGCAGGCTGAGAAGCAGGTCCCGCGCGGTGGGCCGTACCCGGGGGTCCTTGGCGAGGGCCGTGGCCACGAGGGGGCGCAGGGCGGGGGGCAGGGCGGACAGGTCGGGGTCCACGGAGGTGGTCCGGTAGGCCACCTCGCCCAGGTTCTCCCCGCGGAAGGGCTCGGATCCGGTGGCCGCGTAGAGGACGACGGCCGCCCAGGCGAAGATGTCGGCGGCCCCGGTGGCCCGCCGGCCGGCCAGTACCTCGGGGGCCATGTAGCCGAGGGTGCCCAGCACGGCACCGGTCGCCGTGAGCGACATGTCGGGGGCGCGGGCGATGCCGAAGTCGATGATGCGCGGCCCGTCCGGGCCCATGAGCACGTTGCCGGGCTTGAGGTCCCGGTGGATCACGCCCGCGCCGTGGATGGCGGTCAGGGCCGTGGCCATGCCGGTGGCCAGCCGCAGCAGCAGGTCCTCGCGTAACGTCCCGCCGCTGCGTACGGACGCGGCCAGGGTCGGCCCGGGGATGTACTCGCTGACGATGTGGGGCACGTCCCCGTCCGCGGACACCGCGAGGATCCGGGCCGTGCAGAAGGGCGCCACCCGCCGGGCCGCACCGGCCTCGCGCCCGAACCTCTCGCGCACGAACGGTTCGGCGGATGCGTGGAGCACCTTCAGCGCCACGCGGGCTCCGGCGCCGTCGTAGGCCTCGTACACGACCCCCTGGCCGCCCGCGCCCAGCCGCGCCGCGAGCCAGTAGCCGCCGATCCGCTCGGGATCCTCCGGTAACAGCGCCGTACCCAACGGTGCCCCCTCCGTCGCCGTGCCGCAGATGGTACTGCGCGGACCACCGGCGTTCGAGGGGCCGGGCCAGGCCGGGGAGCGGGGACAGCGGGCGGCCCGGGCAGTCGTCTGCCCGGGCCGCCCCTCAGCGCGTCCTTCTCAGCGCGTCCTTCTCAGCGCGTCCTTCTCAATAGGCCGTCCTCAGCCCGCGTTCCTCAGGAACACCGAGGTGAGCGGTGCGGTGTGGGTGGAGTCGACGCCCCCACCCGCCCTGAAGTCGGCGGTCTCGCGGCCGCTCCAGTCGGCGATCGGGCTGCCGCCCTGCGTCAGGTGCTGGAAGCGGGAGGGGTCGCCGGGCGCGGAGCCGAACTGGTAGACGGGCTGTTCGTCGGCCGGAATCCTGCCGTACGGCAGGTAGTCCGTGTACGGGCCGCCCTTGGTGAGCTGCTTGGACAGGCTGTTGTTGACGAAGACGTTCTGCGGGCCGGAGGAGCCGGACCACTTGAGCGCCTTGGCGCCTGCGGCCCACCAGATCGGGTACCAGGTGCCGGACTCGACCTCGCCGCCCTCGCCGCCGCAGCGGGCGGTGCAGTTGCCCGAGTAGTGCTCGTACGGCACGCGCACGGTGTTGTTCTCGAAGAGGTTGCGGCGCTCCCAGCCGCCGTGCAGGTTCAGGTCGGAGTCGAAGTCGTTGCCGTAGACGACGTTGTTGGAGGCCGACCACTGGAAGGTGAAGTGCCGCAGGTTGCGGGTGGTGTTGAAGGCGTACAGGGAGTCCCAGACGCGGCTGCCGCGGAAGTAGCCGTTGCCGCCCTTGCCCTTGTTCCAGGCGCCGTCGAGGTGGTTGCGCTCGAACTGGAGGTTCTTGGCGACCTCGGTGACGATCGGGTGCGACCCGGTCATCTCCGCGCGCACGCCACGGGCCCAGGAGTCGGCGGCCCACTTGAAGACCAGGCCGTGCATGGCGTACGCCGGGGCCAGGTTGCCGTAGTTGTGCCGGGCCTGCTCCGGGGTCATCCCGGGCATGTCCTGGGTGAAGGAGAAGTTCTCGAACCCGACGCCGACCACCATCTTCAGCGGGGTGACCTTGCTGGGGTAGACGGTGCCGTCGATCGCGGCGGAGCCGTCCGAGGTGGAGTCCACCGGGAGGTCGAACTCCAGCGGCTTGTCCAGGGTCAGCGTGCGGTTCGCCGCGTCGACGGAGCTGATGCGGAAGACCTGCTGGCGCATGTGCAGGTTCTCGAACCGGCCCTCGTCCGTGGCGCTCTGCAGGGCGTAGAACTTGCGGCTGTTCGCGGCGCCCACCCACACGTGGCCGCCGAGGGGGAAGCGGGCCGGGTCGGCCTTGGCGTCGAGGTGGACGACGCGGTCGCCCTCCTTGGCGGAGAAGCCCGGCGCGGCCGCGGAGGTCCGCAGCTTCACGCCCGAGGCCCAGTGCTGGTTGACCGAGCCCTCGAAGAGGTCCTTGCGGTTGGCGGGGGCCGCGGCCAGCTCGTCCGCGTACCGGGGGGCGACCTCGCGGGTCGAGACGCGGAACAGGCCGCGGCCGGGCCAGATCCAGCCGCCCTTGCCGGTGTCCGCGCCCGAACCGTAGGACATGGCGTCCTGGTCCCAGCGGCTGCCGTCGGAGGTGAGGGTGTCGTACTTGGTGCTGTCGTCGGGGCGGAACACGATCCGGGTGCCGCCGGGCCGGGCGGGGTCGCCGCCCTGGCCGCGGATGGTCAGGTAGCTGGCGTCCACGGAGATCTGGCGGCTGACGTTCAGCTTTCCGGCGGGCAGGGTGATCAGCGACAGCCGCTCGAACTGCGCGGCGCCCCCGCACCGGGTGCGGATGTCGTCGATGGCCCGCTGGAGGCCGGCGGAGTCGTCGGCCTCGTCGTCCGGCTTGACGCCGTAGGTGCCGTCGAGCTCCTCCGGGGTGATGCGGCAGGCCTCGTCACCGGTGTACTGCGCCTCGCCGGGCAGCGGGCTGCCGCCGCGGTATCCGGCGGCCGACCAGTTCGGCATGCCGGGCAGCTGCGCCTTGCGGTTGTAGGCGCTCAGGATCTGCGAGGGCGGGTTCGGGTTCGCGGCGGCCTCGGCGGTGTACCGGTGGCGGCCGATGGTCTCGATGGCGCGGTGGGTGGAGCCGCCGAGGGGCAGCTCGTAGAAGTCGACGGCGACGTAGTTGGGGGTCTTGCGGGCGGCCGGACCGCAGATGTTCAGGGCCCGGTCGACCAGGGAGTCGCCGTTGTCGATGGCGGCGGTGATGACGGTGGGGACGTCGCGGAACTGGTTCATCACGAACAGCCGGTTGAAGCCGGGCTCCTGCCGCGTGAGCGGGATCTCGTCCCAGCGGGTGTAGCAGTCCTTGTTGCCCGCGAGGCCGCCCATGCTCCAGTAGTTCTCGACCGTCCAGTCGCGCTGGAGGCGGACTCCGACCTCGGGGAGGTCACTGCTGTCCGAGAAGACCAGCAGCCGCTTGCCCAGGCCCTTCATCTGCGAGAGCGTCGGCCAGCCGTGGGTGGCCACCTTCTGCTCGACGGGGTCGAAGACCAGGTCCTTCAGGCCGGGTATGGCGGCCATCTCGCGGGCCATCTTCGCCCGGTCGGCGACCCTGTCCTCGATGAAGACGGTGACGACAGCGTCCGCGTCCCCCTGCAGGAACGTGACGATGTCGGCCAGTCCGTCCTGGAAGACCCGGTTGCCGCCGACCACGCAGGTGCCGTGGCACATGCGCAGCGGGTCCCCGGGCTCGCCGTCGTCGTAGACGTCCAGCATCATGCCGCGGACGCCCTCCTTGAGCTGGGTGGCCATGCTGCGGGACTGGTTGGGGAAGGAGTAGCCGTCGCCGTAGGAGTTGAAGGCGTTGTGGGAGGTGAGGAACGTCGCCTGGTCGAGACGCGGGTCGGCCGGCGGGGTGTACTCCTCCAGCACCAGGTCGGTCAGGCGCCAGCGGCCGCGGCCGGAGTCGGCGTCGGCGCGGGTGCTGAGGGCGAGCTGGACCCCGCTGTTGGTCTTGCCGCCCGCGGTGGTGGAGGAGGTGAGGTACAGGTCGGCGCCGGACGTCTTCAGCAGGTAGGTGTCGGCCTGGACCTGGTCGAACTCCCAGGTCGTACCGTCGGCGCCGCACAGCTTCAGGACGGCGAGCGTGCCGTCGAGGCCGATGCAGTAGGCGCCGTTGACGTTGCTCTTGAGGTAGTACGAGGAGCCGGTCGCGGCCTCGAACCACCACTGCTGCCCGTGCCGGCCGCCGTACGTGAACTGGAGGATCTTGCGGCCCTCCTCCATGTCCCCGGCCTCGGCGTCCACGGCGAGACCGTTCAGGGCGTTCTGGATCTGGACCGGCCCGAGCCGGTTCGGCGGCCCGGGGGCGGCGACCGCTGTCCCCGGGAGTACGGACGCGATCAGCGCGGCCGTGAGCCCGGCCACGGCTGCGAAGACCAGCCGCATACCGCGGCGATCTCTGTTGAACATGGGAGGAGGCACTCTCTCTCGGGGACGGCGGGGGTACGGACGCCGACCCCACCCAACCCGACCCTGCGGCAGCGGAACAGGCAGTTCCACCGGCAGAACTAGGGCCCGGCACTTCTGCCGGTCCCCGGGCGGGGCCCGGCTCGCCAGGCTCTTTCCATACCCGAACCGGACGGAAATCCCCCAAACCGGGAACGAGCACACCAGTCGTAGCCGCCGATCGGGCGGTCCGCGCGGGCCCGGTGTCCGCTGTGCACCGGGTCCGCGCGGCCGCCCCGCTGTCAGGAGACGGTGATGAAACGGGCGGTGCTCGGCACGCCCTGGGCGTCCAGGGCGAAGAGCATGTACGTGCCCGGCAGGACCACGCCCTTGTCGGCCGGGAGGGACACCGTGTACGCGCCGGTGCCCACGGGTGCCGAGACGAGGGGCACGCGCCGCTGGTCGTTGTCCGTGGAGTGGGTCGCGGCCGCGGCCCGCATCAGGACGAAGGAGGCGACCGGGCCCCCGGTGGTGACGGTCAGCGCGCTGCCGGCCGTGGCGCGCGGCGGGACGCCGCCGGTGATCACGGGCCGCGGTTTGGGCGAGCCGTCGGCGTGGAGCAGGTACGGCGGGGTGAACACGGCCCCGTCGGGGTGGTTGGTGGCGCAGTCCCCGCACAGGCCTCCCCCGCCGGAGAAGACCCGCCCGTCGGGCAGCAGGTTCGCCACGCTGTGGTAGTTGCGCGGTACGGCCATGGTGGCGAGCGGGCTGAAGGTCCCGGTCGCCGGGTCCCACAGCTCGGGGGTCAGCACCGAGGTGGCGTCGCTGAAGGGCACGGGGTAGGCCTGTCCGCCGAAGACGGCGACCTTCCCGTCGGGCAGCACCACGCTGTTGCCGAAGGCACGGGCGTGGCGCATGTCGCCCGTACGCGCGGCCCGGACCGCGGTGCCGTCGACGGTGACGGTGTACGCGCGCCGGGTGGCGGGCGCGTTCTCGTACGCGGGTGAGCCGCCGAGGGTGAGCAGCTTCCCGGTGTCGTACGCGACGGCGTTGCCGGTCATCGCGTCCTGGCTGTCGGCGCGGGGGCCGGCCGGGGTGATGCTGCCGCTGCCCGTGGTCGTGATCCAGTTCATCTGCCGGCTCGGTCCGAGCTGGAGCACCCTGCCGCCCGAAGTCCCGTACAGCCACATGTGGTTGTCGGCGCGGTAGGCGCCGGCCGGGTCGGCCGTCAGGGCCGGGGCGGCGGGGACGCCGGGCAGGGAGCGCCAGGTGCGGGTGTCCGGGGACCAGACCTCGCCGCCCTTGTCGCCCGCGGCCCCGCTCCAGGAGCCGCCCAGGACGAAGGCCTCGCCGGTGGAGAGCAGGGTCATGGCCTGGTAGCCGCGGGCGGTGTTCATGCGGGTGGTCGTGGACCAGGCGTCGGCGGCCGGGTCGTAGATGCTCGCCTTGTCGGCGTTGCTGCCGCCGGTGACCAGGACCCGGCCGTCGGCGAGCATGGCTATCCCCGGGCAGAACATGTCGTGGCCGGTGTTGTCGATGCGGCGCTGGGTGACCCGGCCGGTCCTGAGGTCCAGGACGGCCGTCTGGGTGTAGCCGCTGCTGCCGCCGAAGCGGTCGACGGCGTACGCCGACCAGGCGAGGAGCTTGTCGCCGGGCAGGACGGCGGTGGCGACGGGCACCAGGGGGAAGCCGGTGATCCGGTCCCAGGAGCCGTGGACGGCCGGGGAGGCCGGTCCGCTCAGGCGGATCTCGGCGGCGGAGGCCCAGGGTCCGCGGCCGCCGGCCTCACCGGTCACGGTCAGGCGGACGTAGCGGGCGTCCACGGTACGGGTGAACGTCGCGGTCTTCACGGTGTCGTCGTCGCGCCAGGTGCCCGCGGCGACCGGGGCGCCGAAGGCGGCGCCGTCGGTGCTGGTGGTGACGGTGTACGCGCCCGCGCGCCCGTTGGGGCCGTTGGTGCGGGGCTGGTAGACGAGGGCGGAGACGGCCGCCGTGCGGTGCATGTCTACGGTGAGGGTGTGCGGCAGCGGGGCCGGGGTGCCGGACCACCTGCTGTGCCAGATCGTGGCCGGGTCGCCGTCCAGGACGTGCGCGGCACGGCCGTCCTCCGAGGCGGTCTCCTCGTCGCTCGCCGCGGCCGTCCAGCCGGTGCGGGGCAGGTCGACGGTGGCGGCCGGGGTGCCGGGGTCGCCGAGCAGGTTGAGCTCCGCGGCGGAGGTCCACGGGCCGCGGTTGCCGGCCTCGGTGACGGCGGTGAGCCGGACGAAGCGGGCGCCCTGCGGGGCGAATCCGAGGGTCTTGGCGGAGGCGTCGTCCGCGAGGGTGCCGGTGGCGACCGGGCTCCCCCAGTCCTGCCCGTCGGCGCTCAGGTGGATGCGGTACTCGCCGACCCGCCCGTTGGCCCCGCCGGAGCGGGGCTGGTACACGAGCGCCGAGACGACCGCGGTGCGGTGCATGTCGAGGGTGAGGGTGTGCGGCAGCGGGGCCGGGGTGCCCGTCCACCTGCTGTGCCAGATCGTGGCGGCGCTGCCGTCGAGGACGTTCGCGGCGCGGCCGTTCTCGCCGGCGGTCTCCTCGTCGCTGGCCGCGGCGGTCCACCCGGTCCGGTCGAGGACGGGGGCGGTCGGCTCCATCGCGTTCGCCGGGGCCACCCGGTGGTGCGGCGACTGCTGCGCCGGCTGCTGCGCGAAGGCCCCGGCCGCCGGCGGGGGACCCGGGCGGCTGCCGCCCGGCCCGGTGCCCGCCACGCCGAGCCAGGGGGTGGCGCCGACGAGCAGCGAACCGAGGGCCAGGGCGATGAGCCAGGGCGAGCGGCGTAACGCGCGGGTGAGGGCGCGTATGCGTCGGTGCTGCAACCGAACCTCCTGGAGGGACTGGCTGACCGGACGGACGGGTGCCCGCGGACGGCGGTCCGCGGACGGCGGTCCGCGGACGGCAACGGCCCCCAGAACAGCAGCCGGTACAGATCACCTCAACCGGATGGCAGCGGAGTGGCAGGGTAGTTGGCCGGATCGGGGCGAGGTGTGCCGCGTTGTCTCCGTACGCGCGCCCCGCACGCGCCCTTCACCCCGCGCCCCGCGGCGCTGCGGCGCGCACCGGCCCGGCCCCGCGCGCCTCTGGGGGCCGGCGGGCGGGGGCCGCCACTATCGGTGCATGACACCGCGAGAGGAAGCGGGCCCCTCCGGCCCGCAGGGCCTGCCGCCGCTTCCGGAGGACTGGGAGCGCTGCCTGGCCGTGGCCGCGCATCCGGACGACATCGAGTACGGGGCGGCCTCGGCCGTCGCCCGCTGGACCGCCCAGGGGAAGCGGGTGACGTACCTGCTGGCCACCCGCGGGGAGGCGGGCATCGACGGGATGCCGCCCGCCGCGGCCGGGCCGCTGCGCGAGGCGGAGGAGCGGGCCGGGGCCCGTGAAGTCGGCGTGGACACGGTCGAGTTCCTCGACCACCGCGACGGCGTGGTCGAGTACGGGATCGGCCTGCGGCGCGACATCGTGCGCGCGATCCGGCGACACCGGCCCGAGGTGGTGGTGACGGGAGCCTTCACCGTCCGCATGATCGCCGGAGTCACCAACCAGGCCGACCACCGGGCCGTGGGCCTCGCGGCCCTGGACGCCGCGCGGGACGCGGGCAACCGCTGGATCTTCCCCGAGCTGGCCGACGAGGGCCTCGAACCCTGGGGCGGCGTCCGCTTCGTCTGCGCCGCCGGCCCCGAGCGCCCCACCCACGCCGTCGACGTCACCGGGGAACCGCTGGAGCGCGGCATCGCCTCGCTGTCCGCCCACGTCGAGTACACCAGGGGGCTGGGGGCAGGGAGCTTCGAACCCCGGCCGTTCCTGACCTGGGCGGCGCGGATGGGCGGTCCCGCGCTCGGGGTCGAGGCGGCGGTGCTCTTCGACGTGCACCAGCTGGCGTTCGAGGGGAAGCCGCCCTGGGAGCAGTAGTCTCGCGGTGCGGCCGGGGTGGCCGCCGCCGCTAGGCGGTTTCGACGCCGAAGGTCGAGACGGTGCCGTCCTCGCGGGTCAGGGTGACCGGCCCGAAGGTGACGACGACGAAGGAGTCGCCGGACGGCGCCCTGTAGTACCCGGTCGCCCCGGTGACCCGTACGGCCAGGGCCGCGAGCGTCGACGCGGTCTGCTCGTCGGCGTCGGCCCGGGGCCCGGCGAGGCCCGGGTGCCCGTTGGCCTGCGCCCAGTCCCGGAACCGCCGGGCGTCGCGGCTCATCCCGGGTAGGACGCCCTTGTTGGCCCAGGCCCAGAGCCAGGAGCCCGAGGCGGGGCTGAAGCTGCCGAGGAGCTGGGCGGGCGCGGTCGCGGTCCTGTCGGGGAAGGTCCAGGTGATGGTGCCGGCCTCCTGGTCGAGGTCCCAGCGGTCGGCCGATCCCAGGCCCCAGGACATGTGGGCGTGGCCCAACCGCTCGATCATGTCCTCGCCCTGGAGCAGCAGCGTGCCCAGATCGGCCGGCTCATCGCCCTGACCGGCGCTCTTGGATTTTTTGTCCCGTTTGAAGATCCCCATGCCTGGAGTCTGCCAGACCCCGGCGGCCCGTCGGCGGACCCGCTCCACGGGCGGCCGGGAGCGGGCCGGTGCGGGCCGCCCCTTCCGCGCGGTGGACGCCGTAGCCGATCATGGACCGGCACGGAGGGCCGCTATCGGGGGGTACGGGAGTGGAGCGGATCGGACAGGGGCGCGAGGCGGAGGTGTTCGCGCTGGACGGGACCCGGGTGCTGCGGAGGTTCCGGGACGGGCGGGAACCCGCCGCCGACGAGGCGCGGCTGCTGGAGTGGCTGGCCGGGCAGGGGTACCCGGTGCCCCGGGTGCACGGGGCCGAGGGCCCGGACCTGGTCATGGAGCGGCTGCACGGGCCGACCATGGCCGAGGCGCTGCGCCGCCGGCCGTGGCGGGCGCCGGCCTACGGCGCGCTGCTGGGCCGGCTGCACCGGGACCTGCACGCCCTCCCGGACCCCGGCTGGCTGCCCCGGCTCCCGGGCGGCGGGGACGGCTCCCGCGTCCTGCACCTCGACCTGCACCCGGAGAACGTGGTCCTCACGGACCGCGGGCCGCGGGTCATCGACTGGACCACCTGCCGCACGGGCCCCGCCCCGCTCGATGCGGCGATGACCGTCGTCATCCTCCGCGGACTCGTGCTGCGCCGCCACGAGCGCCTGCTGATCGCAGCCTTCCTGCGGTCGATGGGCCGCACCTGCGGGACCGACTGGCGCGCCGGGATGCCCGCGGCCGTCCGGCGGCAGCTGGACGACCCCCACCTCACCGCAGCCGAGAGGGGTCTGGTGGACGCGCTCCGGCGGCGCCACCCCTGAGGCCCGTACCGGTACGGGCCCCCGTACCGGTACGGGGGCCCGTACGGCCCCTCCTCCGGCCCGCACCTGCGCGGCGCCGGACGCCGCGGTACGTGCGGCCGGGGTCCGGCCGGGCGCCGTGCCGCCGCCGGAGCTCAGGTGGCCGCGGCCCGCTCCGGCAGGCCCGCGACGGCTCCGCGGTCCTCCGCCCCCCGCCGCCCGCCGGGTGCGGGACCGTCGGGGGCGGGGCCGCCGGTGCCGCTGCGGTGGGCGCGTTCGATGGCCTGGCCCCAGTAGGTGCCCGCGACCATGAGGGACGCGCCCAGGGCGGCGAGGAGGGTGAAGCGCTCGCCCGCCAGGCCGATGCCGACGGCCGCGGCCCAGACGGGCTCGGTGCCCAGCAGGAGGCTGGCCCGGCCGGCCGAGGTCCGCTGGATGGCCCAGGTCTGGGCGAGGAAGGCGAACACGCTGCAGAACAGGGCCAGATAGAGGAGCTGGCTCCACGTGGCGGCCGACGCGTGGGCCAGGGTCGGCAGTTCCCCCGCGGCGGGCACCAGGCACAGGACCGCTCCCACGGTCATCTGTACGGACGTCAGCTGCACGGCGCGCACCGGGCGCCCGGCGGTGAGCCGGCCCACGAGCACGACGTGCCCGGCCCGGACCACGGCGGCGGCCAGGATCAGCAGGTCGCCGGCCCCGGGGGCGCGCAGGCCGTGACCGGCCGTCAGCAGGGCCACGGCCGCCACGCACAGGCCCGCCGCCAGGTAGAAGCGGGGCGGCAGCCCGCCGCGGCCGCCCGCGCGGTCCAGCAGCGGGGTGATGACGAGGGTCAGGCTGATCAGCAGGCCCGCGTTCGCGGCGCTGGTGCGCGCCACCCCGTACGTCTCCAGCACCAGGACGGCCGCCTGGGTCACGCCCAGGACCGCGCCCACCCCGATCTCCTCGCGGGTCCAGGGCGCGCCCTTCCCGCGGGCCGCCACCAGGACGGGGGGCAGCATCGCCAGTGCGGAGAGCAGGTAGCGGGCGAAGAGCACCACCAGGACCGGGAGGACGCCGGTGGCCGACTTCGCGGTGAGGTAGCTGGACCCCCAGACGAGGGCGACGAGCAGGAGCACCAGATCGGTGCGGCGGGTTGTGGGCATGCGGCCACCATGCCCGACCAGCACATTGAAGCCAAGAGCCAACTAGTCAATCGATCTTTTAGCAGCACTACACTGTCGGGATGGACGAGAGGCAGCTGCGGGTCCTGCGGGAAGTGGGCGAACTGGGCAGCGTCACCGCCGCCGCCGAGGCGCTGAGGGTCACCCCCTCCGCGGTCTCGCAGCAGCTGCGGCTGCTCCAGCGCACGATCCCCGTACCCCTCACCGAGCGCGACGGCAGGCGGCTCGTGCTCACGCCCGCCGGGCAGGCGCTGGCCGGCGCCGCCGTCGAGGTCGAGGTCGCCCTGGCGAGGGCCCGCCGCAGCGTCGACGCGTTCCTCGGCCACACCGGCGGCACGGTGTCGGTGGCCGCCTTCCACAGCGCGGCCTCGGCCTTCGGGCCCCGCCTGCTGCGCGCGTTCAGCGCCCCCGCGGCGCCCCGGATCGCCCTCACCGACCAGGACGTCCCCCAGAGCGAGTTCCCGCGGCTGACCCGCTCGTACGACATCGTCCTCGCCCACCGCCTCGACCACGCCCCGCCGTGGCCGGGGTCCGTGACGGTGACGCCCCTGCTCCACGAGCCCCTCGACGTCGCGCTCCCCGCCGGGCACCCCCTGGCGGCGAAGGCCGGACTGACGGCCGCCGACGTGTCCGACGAGCCGTGGATCACCACCCACGACGGCTTCCCGCTCCTGGCCACCATCGAGGCCATCGCCGCCGCGGCCGGACGCCACCTGCACCTGGCGCACCGCATCAACGAGTTCGCCGTGGCGGCCGAACTCGTCGCGGCAGGCGGCGGCATCGCCCTCCTCCCCCGCTGGACCGCCCGCCCGCACCCGCAGGTCGCGCTCAGACCCCTGACCGGCGTCCACGCCCGCCGCCACATCGACGCCCTCCACCGCCCCGAGCGCACGGCGCGTGCGGCCGTACAAACCGTCCTCACGGAACTGCGGGCCACCGCCGCCGCCATCAGCAGCCCGCCCTGACCTCGCGGCGCATGGCCCCGGGGCGGTGCCTGAGCCCCCGCCCCGGCGGCCTCCTCCGCTCGGAGGATTTCCGGCCTCGGCGGAACGGCCTCCATAGGCCCGCAGGACGGCGAATGGCGCGTCCACGTCACCCTGCCGACGGCCTGACCCCCGCCGGGTGAACCGGCGCAGGGGGGGGGGGGGGCCGGCAGCCGGCGACGACGGGGGGGGGTGCCCCGGGTGGGGGTGGGAGTTTCTCCACAATGTCCGCATCAAAAAAGT
>NZ_JBVJYM010000007.1:0-179504 GCF_055600495.1 Streptomyces sp. NPDC038213 | reverse complement strand
ACGGCGAGGGGCGTGTCCATTTCACCCTGCCGACGCCCTAACCTCCCCAGGGGAAACCGCCCCAGCGCCTGCGGGCCTCCCCCCCCCCCCCCCCCTGCGCCGGTTCACCCGGCGGGGGTCAGGGCGTCCCCAGGCGGTGCCGGCGCCACAGGCGTACCGGGTGGTGCTCCTCGTGGACGGGGGCCGCGTCCCCGTCGGTTTCGGGGTCGCTCGCAAAGCGGCTGCCGAAGTTGCCGTACCCCCTCATCTCGTGGGGGCCCAGTCCGCCCTTGGGGAAGTCCACGTGCGCGCGGTCCCCGCGCACCTCGTAGACCGGGCCCCCCTCGGGCAGCCGGGGGTGGTCCTCCGGCGCCGGGGGCGGTCCCTCGCGGTCCATGACGCGCATCCCGGCCCAGAACGCGACGACCAGGAACGCGGCGACTGCGAGCCCCACGGCGAAAAACGGCCAGATGTTGGCGAACGTCTCCATGACGGTCCTCCCCGTCCGGGTCGGCCTGCTTCCGTACGGCGCCGCCGGTCAGGGGCTGCGGCGGCGCCCAGTGCACTCTCCACCGGGTACTTCGCACCGGGGGGCGCGGCCGGATGCAGACGGGCCCGGCGGCTCAGCCCCCGGGGCGCAGCAGGCCGCGTTCGTAGGCCTTCACCAGGTGCTGCGGCACCCGGTGGGCGGCTCCGTCGAGCGTGATCGTGACGAGCCGGGGCGCGACGGCCTTCCACTGGGCCCGGCGGTGGCGGGTGTTGCTGCGGGACGTCTTCCGCTTGGGGACTGCCATGGGAACTCCTGGGTGGGTTGCGGGGCGTGGGCGCGGGTGAGCGCCCGGGCGGTGCGGGAAGGGCTGCGGGTGCCGCGCGGCGGCGTACGGGCGCCTAGCGCGAGGCGTACGGGAGCAGGGCCATCTCGCGGGCGTTCTTGATCGCGGCGGCGAGCTGCCGCTGCTGCTGCGCCGTGACGCGCGTGACACGGCGGCTGCGGATCTTGCCGCGGTCGGAGAGGAACTTCCTCAGCAGGTCGGTGTCCTTGTAGTCGACGTAGGTGATGCCGGCCGCGTCCAGCGGGTTAGGGCGGGCCTTGAGGGACCTGGAGGACTTGGGGAGCTTGGGGGACTTCGGTCGGGGCGCCATGCGTGTTCCTCGGGATGTCGGGGTTTCTCGGCGGTTCTCGGCGGTTCTCGCCGTCTTCGGTGTCTTCGGTGTTTCTCGGCTGTCGGGGTCCGTCAGGCCGCCCGGGGGTCAGGAGACGGGGTCGAGGAGGGTGTCGAAGGCCGCGGGGAGGGCCTTCCACGCCTCGGGGCCGGCCGCGTACTCGGCGTCGGTCAGGAGGCAGGACTCGAGGAGCCGCTCAAGGCCGTCGCGGTCGAGGCCGGGTGAGGTGAAGACGAGGTGCTGGCAGCAGTCGCCGTGCTCGGGGTGCCAGTCGAGGGAGGCCGCCGCCCGCCGGACCGGCGGCACGAGCTCCCAGGCGGCGTCCGGCAGGGAGGCCAGCCAGGGCCCGGCGCTCTCCACGCACAGGGCGCCTCCCGCGGCGTCCCAGGCCAGCAGGGTGTCGGGGCGGTCGGCGAGCCAGAACCGGCCGCGGCTGCGGGCCGCGGCGCAGCAGAGGTCCTCCAGCGCCTGGTAGAGGCGTTCGGGGTGGAAGGGGCGGCGCCGGTGCCACACCAGGGTGGTGACGCCCGCCTCGTCGGCGTCCTGCGGGAGCAGGGCGCAGGCCGGGTGCTGGGCCGCGGCCGCCGCCTCCACGTCGAAGCCGGCGAGGGCGAGGGCGGCGAGCTCGCCGGAGCCGGCCGCCACCCGGCGGGCGGTCGGGTGGAGCTGGGCCAGCAGGGCGTGGTCCTCGTCGTCGGCGTCCGGGCTGTCGACCAGGGCGAGCACGGGCGCGTACTCGAGCTGGCGGGCCCAGGTGTCGCCGACGGTGCGCCGGTCGGTGGCCGCCGCCGCGAGCCCGGTCTCGGCGAGGTCGTCGCCGTTGGCGAGGTAGGGCAGGACGAGCGCCGGGTCGACGGCGGTGATCACGCCGGTGAGGTCGAGCGCACCGGCGCCGTGCGCGGCGACGACCTCGGCCATCGCCTTGGGTTCGACGGAGTCCCACAGTTCGACGACGGCGAGCCGGGTCGGGCCGCCGTCCGCGAGCCGCTCCAGTTCGGGGACGAGGTCCTCGCGCAGGGCGCAGCAGGCGCAGTCGTTGACGAGGGGCGTCTCGCCCCTGGACAGTTCGCCCGACCTGTCGCGCACCACGCGCTGGACGGTGCCGTGTGCGGCGGCGGCCAGGTCGTGGTGGAGGGCGACGCTGCCGGGGACGGTGTGCAGCAGCCGGTTCACGACTTCCCTGCGGGCATCGGCGTGGAGTCCGCCGACGATGACGACGGGCAGGCTCACGCGGTGCTCCCGTAGCGGCGCTGGAAGCGCTCGACGCGGCCCGCGGTGTCCAGGACGCGGGCGGTGCCGGTGTAGAAGGGGTGGCTCTCGGACGAGATCTCCACGTCGACGACGGGGTAGGTGTTGCCGTCCTCCCATTCCACCGTCTTGTCGCTGGTGGCGGTGGAGCGGGTGAGGAAGGCGAAGTCGGCGGCCTTGTCGCGGAAGACGACGGGGCCGTAGGCGGGGTGGATTCCGGGCTTCATGGGGGTGTCCTCGGGTGTGGTGGGGGACGTGCGGTGCGGTGCTGCCGGGCCCGTGGGCGGGCGGTCAGCGCTCCTCGCGGAAGTCGACGTGGCGGCGCACCACCGGGTCGAACTTGCGCAGCACCATGCGGTCCGGGTCGTTGCGCCGGTTCTTGCGGGTCACGTAGGTGAAGCCGGTGCCGGCCGTGGAGCGGAGTTTGATGACGGGACGTACCTCGTTGCGTGCCATGCCGCTACTATACGGCAATGGAAATCATTTCCAATAACCAGTTCCGATCTCAGAAGGGGCAGGTGGCACCATGTCCGCGCACTGCCAGCTGACCGGGGCCCGGCCGGGCTTCGGCAACAACGTCTCCCACTCGCACCGGCGCACCTCCCGCCGCTTCGACCCCAACATCCAGCGCAAGCGCTACTGGCTGGCGGGCGAGGGCCGCCACGTCCGCCTGACCCTCAGCGCACGGGCGGTCAAGACCGTCGACACCATCGGCATCGAGGCCGCGGTCGCCCGGATCCGCGCCCGCGGGGTGAGGGTCTGATGGCCAAGAAGAGCAAGATCGCGCGGAACGAGCGGCGCAAGGCGGTCGTGGAGCGGTACGCCGCGCGGCGGGCGGAGCTGAAGGCGGTGCTGCGGCGGCCGTCCTCGACGGAGGCCGAACGCGGCGCGGCGCTGGCGGAACTGCGCAGGCAGCCGCGCGACGCGAGCGCCACCCGGGTCCGCAACCGGGACGGCGTGGACGGCCGCCCCCGCGGCCACCTGCGGAAGTTCGGACTCTCGCGCGTCCGGATGCGGGAGCAGGCGCACGCCGGCTTCCTGCCGGGGGTCACCAAGTCCTCCTGGTAGGAGTCCGCTCCTGAGCCGCCCCCGGTCCCGCACCACCGGCGGGGTACGGACCCGGGGGCGGCCTCACGGACACCGCGGCCGCGCCTGCTCAGGCGGCGATTCCCGCGGCCTCCGGCGCCTCGGCGGGCGGATCGGTCCCCACACCGGGAGGGACGTGCAGGGCGATGCGCTTGGCACGGGTCATCCGGTCGGGCCGGCCGGGCAGGGGGACCCGTACGAGCGCGCCGTCCGGGCGGGTCACCACGCGCAGGCCCGCCGGCGGCTCGGCCCCGGGGCGCAGGAGCACGTGCAGCTCACTGCGGCGGCCCTCCTCCTGCCAGACGTTCCGCACGTCCGCCCACGGGAGGACGGCCTCGGTGCGGCGGCCGCTGCGGCGGCGGCCGGAGACGCGCAGGCCGCGGCGGTTCAGGGTCACCCGCCAGGGGCGCAGCGGCACGAGCCAGACGAGCAGGGCCCAGCCGGAGGCGACGGCTGCGACGAGCGGGGCGGAGGGACTGGTGGTCGACACGGCCGTCAGCTGGCCGGCGGCGAGGAGGAGGGTCAGCACGGAGCCCGCCACGCGGGGCCGGTCGGCCAGCACTTTCGCGGGCTGCGGGCTGAGGGCCGGCCGGAGGCGCTCGGGGGCGAACAGGGCGAGGGCGGCGGTGAGCAGGGAGGCCGTCGAGCGGGTGTTGCGCGCCAGTTCCGGCGAAGCCGAGACGCCCGGCTTCCGGGGCATCACCACGTGGTGGACGAGGTACGGCTCCGACGGGACGACGGCACCGTCCCGGGTGACCCTCCTCGGCGGCGGGATGTCGGTCGTGATCCGCATCAGCGGGCCTTTCCGCACATCGAGTTCGAGGGAGGTGATGCGCTCCCAGCTCACGTGCCTGCGCATGGGGGTGACGGCTCCGAGGGTGAACGACACACCGCTGGCGTCCAGGGCGAGTTCCACCGAATGCGCCTGTACACACACCGCGAGGAAGGCGGAGCCCAGCAGGCACAGCGGAAGGAAGGCGTACGGCTTGTCGAAGGCCACCATGGCTGCGGGCGGAGCAGCCAGCACGGCGAGCGACGCCGCCGCGATCACCGCCCGCCGCCGGTTGGAGATCCTGAACCGGATGTGCGGCGGGCCCGGTTGCCCGGCAACGGCGGTCGGACGCCGCTGCGGGCGTACCGCGTCGGCCGTGGAGGCGTCCGGATCGACGGACGGGCGGATGCGGTTCAGGAGGCGGCGGGGCGCCGGTACGGGCGGACGCGTCAGGCACGGTGGACCGGCCGCGGCGGCGAACGGGGCCAGCAGGGCGAGGAGTTCTTCCGCCCCCGGGCGGTGGGCGGGGCTCCGGGACAGGCAGGTGGTGACGATCCCGCGCAGTTCCGGGGGCAGGGCCGAGACGTCGGGGGGCTCGTCGGCCATGCGCGCGAGGAGGGCCCCGCCGTTCGCTCCGGCGTACGGGATCCCGCCCGCCGCGTAGACCATCACCGCCCCGAACGCGAAGACGTCGCAGGCCTCCGAGCCCTCCTCTCGGGCGAACGCCTCCGGTGCGATGTACCCGTCCGTTCCGGAGATCCGTCCGGGGGAGGTGCGGGTGGCGTCCGGGCCGTGGGCGATGCCGAAGTCTATGACCACGGGACCGTCGGGCGACATGATGATGTTGTCCGGCTTGAGGTCCCGGTGGACGACGCCCGCCTCGTGGAAGGCCACCAGCGCCTCGGCCAGCGCGGCGCCCAGGCGTCCGAGGTCGGCCGGCCCCATCGGGCCCTCGGTGCCGATCCAGTCCCTGAGCGTGGGGCCCGGCACGTACACGGTGGCGATCCAGGGCCGCGCCGCGCCGGTGTCGGCCGCGTGGAAGGCCGGCGTGTGGACCCCGCTCACCTGCCGGGCCACCTCGGCCTCGCGCCGGAAGCGGGCGCGGACCCGGGGGTCGTGGACCCGGTCCGGGCGGATCACCTTGACCGCGAACGCGCGGCCGCCGCGGCTGCGCCCGAGGTATACCAGGCCCATCCCGCCCTGGCCGAGGCGGCGTTCCACGGTGTACCCCGCGATCCGCCTCGGGTCCTCCGGTACCAGATCCCCCATGCTCCGCCCGCCCGTCCCCGCCCCGAACCAGGTCGTGCTCCGGCATCCGCCGGTCGATCCACTGTACGCCCGCCGCCCCGGGCCCGGGAGGGCGCGCAGGAGGGCCCGTACCGCGCGGACCGGCGGGGCGGGCGGGAGGCCTCCCGCCGGCTGCGGGAGGGGCGGGGCTCAGCCCCCGTACTCGCAGAGGTAGGCGGTGGCGGACGCGACCTGGAGCTGGAACGTGCTGTCGGCCGGCACCTCGAACTTCTCACCGGGGCCGAAGGCCGCCCACTCGGCCGCGCCGGGGAGCCTGGCCGTCAGGGCGCCGGAGACGACGTGCATGGTCTCCCGCTCGGCCGTGCCGAACTCGTACTCCCCCGCGGCCATGACGCCGACGGTGGCCGGGCGGCCCCCGTCCGCTTCAAAGGCGATCGACTTGACCGAGCCGTCGAAGTACTCGTTGACCTTGAACACGCGCATCCTCCTCGAGAACCGGGCCGGGAATCCCGTGTCGGCTCGGCAGCCGCCGGCCCGTGCGCAGCGAAGGCTAGTTCGACGGCGCGGTGGGATCCGCGCAGGTCCACGATGCGGACCGGCGGGCGGTTCACCGCGGTGCGACGAGTGCGGGCAGCTCGCGCATGTCGTGGAAGACGGTGGTGCCGGGGCCCGCGAGGCGCTCCGGCGCAGTGAGCCCGCCCGCGTAGCCGAGGGCGCGCATCCCTGCCGAGCGGGCCGCCTCGACGCCGGGGCGGCTGTCCTCGACCACGACGCAGGCGCCCGGATCGACCCCCATCCGCCGGGCGGCGTACAGGAAGAGGTCCGGGGCGGGCTTGCCGCGGTCCACTTCGGCGGCGCTGTAGATGCGGCCCGCGAAGCGGTCGTAGAGCCCGGTGCGGCCGAGCGTGTGCCGCATCTTGTCGTGGGAGCCGCTGGACGCCACGCAGGTCTGCACCGTGATCGCGTCGAGCGCTGCGGGCAGCCCCTCGACCGGGGCCAGACCGGCGTCCACCGCCTCGCGGTGGAGCCGTTCGAACTCCTGCGACCAGACCGCGGCGGTCTCCTCGCCGAGCCGGTCCGCGACCTGCTCGCGGATGGCTGCGTGCGACCGCCCGATGAAGCGGTCGACGACCTCGTCGTGCGTGAGGGGCCAGCCCAGCCGGGCCCCGAGGCGGACCTGGACGCGGGCCGCGATGCGCTCGCTGTCGACCAGCACACCGTCGCAGTCGAATATGACGAGTTCAACCGGCTTGATCATCCCGCCAGCATAGGCGGTACGCCGATCCGCCTTCCCGGGGCGGGAGTTGTAGCGGACGGCCCGGAGCCGGGCAACTCCCGTTGCGGCCCGGGCCCCTCCCCCCGGTCAGGGCCGGTAGACGAGCTCGATCACGATGGCCGCGATGCCGGACCAGACGCCGAGGCCCAGCACGAGCACCTGGTCGAGGAGGGCTCCGGCGCCGACGAGGGCGGCACCGGCCGCGCCGAGCGCGAGGACGGTGTGGCGTACGGGGCTCCAGGAGGGGGTCACAGGGCAAGCATCCCGTCGGAGCGGCGTACGGGCGAGGCTCCAACGGGAATCCCTGCGGTTTCCTTACGCGGACGGCAGGCCCGCCCGGGCGGGTGCAGGGGCGCCGTCGATGCGGAAGCGGAGCCGGCAGATCACCGCGTCGGTGTCCCGGCGGACGGCGTGGGCGACGAGCGCGCCGCGCTGGTTCTGCAGCAGGCGCTGCCAGAGCCGGGCGGGCTCGGTCTCCGGGAGGAGGACCGTCACCTGGGCGCCGGGGTGCTCCCGGGCCAGCTCGCGGACGAATCCGGAGACCGGGCGGCCGAGGGAGCGGGTGGGCGGGCACAGCTCGACGAGTTCGACGCCCGGGTTCCACAGCTCCCAGTCGCGGCGCAGGGCCTCGGCGGCCGGGCGGTCCTCGGGGCCGGGGAGGGTGACGGTGACGGCGAGGACCTCGTCGCCGAGGGAGCGGGCGGCGGTCAGGGCGCGGCAGGTCAGCAGGGACAGGCCGGAGACGGGTACGACGACCAGGGAGCGGACGCGCTGCGGGGGCTGGGGTACGCGGCCCAGTTCCAGGCGCTCGCCGATCTTCCCGTACGCGCGGTGCACCCTGCCGAAGGCGAGGACGAGCAGGGGCAGGGCGACGACGACCAGCCAGGCGCCCTCGGTGAACTTCGTCGCGGTCACCACCACCGCGGACACCCCGGTCAGCAGGGCGCCGGAGCCGTTGAGGACGGCCCTGGCCCGCCAGCCCGCGGAGCGCTCCACAGACCAGTGCCGCACCATGCCGGCCTGGCAGATGGTGAAGCCGACGAACACCCCGATCGCGAAGAGCGGGACGAGGGTGTTGGCGTCGCCGCCGGCGGCCAGGAGCAGCACGGCGGAGGCGGCGGCCAGGGCGAGGACCCCGTGCCGGTGGACCTGGCGGTCGGCCTTCAGCCCGAAGACGTGCGGGAGGTAGTTGTCGCGGGCGAGGAGGCCCATCAGGACGGGCAGGCCGCCGAAGGAGGTGTTCGCGGCGAGCGCGAGCAGCACGACGGTGGCGAACTGGACCGTGTAGAAGGCCGCGTTGTGGCCGAAGGAGGCGTCCGCGAGCTGGGCGAGGACGGTCACGCCCTCGACGGGCTGCAGGCCGAAGCGGCCGATGAGGACGGACAGACCGATCAGCATCACGCCGAGCAGGGCGCCGAGGGCGACCTCGGTGCGCTGGGCGCGGCGGGCGGCCGGAGTCCGGAAGGACGGGACGGCGTTGGCGACGGCCTCGACGCCGGTGAGGGCGGAGCAGCCGGCGGCGAAGGCCTTGAGCAGGAGGAGGGCTCCGACCGCCGTGGCACCGTCGCCGAGGGCGGAGGCGTGGCCGGAGGCGGTCTCGGTGGAGACCGGCGCGTCCCGGAACAGGCCGACGGTGATCATCGCGAGGACGGAGCCGACGAAGACGGCGGTGGGGAGCAGGAAGGCCCTGGCGGAGTTCACGACCCCGCGCAGGTTCACGGCGGTGACCAGCACCAGCACGCCCAGCCCGATCCCCACGCGCTCGCCGTGCAGGGAGGGGAAGGCGGAGGTCAGGGCGGCGACTCCGGCCGTGACGGACACGGCGACGTTCAGGACGTAGTCGAGGATCAGCGAGGCGGCGGCGACCAGGCCGGTACGGCGTCCCAGGTGCCGCTTGGCCACGGCGTAGGAGCCGCCACCCTCGGGGAAGGCGGCGATCACCTGCCGGTAGGAGGCCACCAGGACGGCCAGCAGGGCCGCGATCGCGAGGGTGACGGGGAGGGTGAAGCCGAGGCCGTACGCACCGGCCGCGGCCAGTACGAGCACGATGGACTCCGGCCCGTACGCCACGGAGGCCATCGCGTCGAGGGAGAGGGCGGACAGGCCCTGGAGGGCGGTCAGTTTGTGCCGCTCCCCGGCCGCGTCCCCGCCCCGCACGCCGGTATCGGGGGGCTCCTCCTGACCGGCACCCTGTGCGGTCGCCTTCGGTCCACCTGTGTGTATCGCCATGTCGCCGTGTCCTCCGAGTGGGGCAAAGTGAGGACAGCGTCGGGGCCGCGCGGGCCGCGCACCAGGCTTCTTGGCGCGATCCATACGCGGGGGGGGACGCACTCCGTACGCCCTCCATACGCGGCGGGGCGGCCCGTCGTGCGCCCCCGTGTCAGCCGGCGTCCGGGTGCACCACCGGGGTGCCGATGCGGAGCCGGTTGCCGTCGGGGTCGCGCAGTTCGATCTCGCGCGCCCAGGGCGCGTCCTGCACCGGTACGCCGAACTCGGCGGCCAGGGCGTCGACATCGTGCACGCGGAGGTAGACGAGGGTGTCGGGGCGGGCGTCGCCGGTGTGCTCCGACAGGAACAGCCGCACCCCGCCGCGGGCGACCTCGACGAACGCGGGGAACCCGGGCTCGAACCGGTGCTCCCACTGCCGGGCGAAGCCGAGCCGCCCGTACCAGGCGACCGCCGCCGCGGCGTCGTCCACGCGGAGAATCGGGATCACTTCCTCGTCCATGACGGCATGGTCGCAGACCCCGCACCCCTCACCCACGTGGTCGCGGCAACGGCAGCGGGGCCGTCAACCGGGCCAAGGGGCGCCCGGCCGGCCAGCCCGTGGCCCTGTGGGCCCACCACCGCGACACCACGCCTCCGGCAACCCCGGCGCCTCCCTGCGCCTCCTGTCCGGGCGCTACGCCGGTCCAGCCGGCGGCCCCGCCGACGGGTAGCCGTCCGGCAGCGGGTACGGTCCGGCGCGTGACGGGGACGCCGCCGGGCAGCCGGCGTCCTGGCCGCCGGGGGCCGTGGGACGGAAACCTTTGGCCATGCTTTAGGATTCAACTGCCGATGTGCGCGCTGTGGCCCTGCGCCGCAGCGCGTCCGGCGCTCCCCGCAGACCGCGGCCGCCGTGTTCCCCCCGTGCGCGGCGGCCCTGCCAGGGGGCCGGCCCCTCTCCCCCGTGCGGGCCGGCCCCCACCCCCCCCTCCCCGCCGGCTGCCGGTGTCAGCTCCCGCCCGCGTCCGTGGGCCGCTGCGGGTGCGCGAAGGGTACGGGCGCCCGGAAGCGGGCTCGGCGGGCGCCCCTCCCCCGGCGCACCGGGGGAGGGCAGGTGCGGCCCTCCCCCGGTTCCGGTTACGCACGTCCCGTCGCCGGGGGCCAGCGGATGAAGCGGGTCGGGGTGCGGTCGTGGGAGACGACCGCGGTCATGGCGGTGGGGGCCTCGTGGACGGTGGTGTGGCCGTGCCAGGGGGCGGTGTCGCGGCCCGTGATCCCGCGGAGGGTGACCGTACCGTCGGGGGCGAAGGCCAGGTCCACGTCCGCGGCGCCCTTGGCGAGGCCGCGGCCGGTGGCCTTGACCGCGGCCTCCAGCAGGGTCCACGCCGGGTAGAACGCCGTACCCGGCGCCGTGCCCGGCAGGGCCGGGTAGACGAAGGAGAGGACGTCCATGTTGGCCGCCTCGGGTCGCAGCAGCTCTATGTCGACCCCGAGGGGGCCGGTGTCGGTGGCGCCGACCAGCAGCAGTCCGTCGGAACGGGACCAGCTGACGTGGGTGCCGGGGTGGTCGGGGAGGTGGGGCTTGCCCTCCCCGTCGTAGGCGATGGAGAGGTCGCGGGCCGGCAGGCCGAGGCGGCCGGCCAGGAGGGTGCGGACGGTCAGGCGCGCCCGGTAGAAACGGTGGGCGGCGCGGGCGTGGGCGAACTCGCAGCCGCGGCGCAGCTCCTCCTCGGTGAGGCCGTCGGGGTAGCGGTCGCTGATCTCGGAGGGGTCGACCCGGTCGAGGTCGACCAACCAGGCGTCCATCACATGCGTTTCCTTTCTGCTCCGGAGCTCCGGGTCCGCAGGGGGCGGACTAGAGCGCGAACTCCTCCGTGGTCGAGCGGGACGGGTCTCCGGGGCGCAGGTGGAGGCGGCCCCGGGCCGGTTCGAGCACCACGGCGGCGACGGTGCGCTCGGCGCGGATGTCGCCGCGGTCGGGGACGAGGACGGGGGGCTGCGCGAGGTGCGCGAAGTGGGCCTCGGGGGGCGCGTCCGCGGGGAGCGCGTCGAGGATCGCGGCGGCGGCGCGCAGTCGGCGCAGGGAGGAGTTGCGGGCGAAGACGTTCAGCTCGTCGGCCGCGGTGAAGTCGGGGTGGAGGAAGTGGTTGGTGTGCGCCACCCCGGGTCTGCCCTCGGTGATGCGGAGGTCGCCGCCGAGGAACTCGACGTACAGGGCCCGTTCGCGGTCGCAGAGGGTCAGGGAGCGGGAGCTGGCGAGCGGCAGTTCGGCGAGGATCTTGAGGGCCTGCCGGGTGTCGGCCGCCGTGTCGAGGACGTGGCGGATCGCGAGGTACGGGGGCACGCCCGGGCGCCAGTCGCCGCCGAGGACGAGGTTGAGGCCGACGGCGAGGCCGTCGCTGTTGACCCCGAGATAGCCCAGGAGGCCGGCGAAGGAGAGGACCAGGGAGCGGCGCGCGCTTCCCTCGCGGGCGATGCGCAGGACGCTGATGTGGTCGTCGAGGTTGCCGTTGAGGTCGACGGTCTGGGCGAGGACGGGCGACGCGGGGTGGTGGCGGGCGTAGGTGGTGCAGTCCCCGGCCGTGGGGATCCTGGAGTAGCCCATGATCTCGCGGCGGAGCTGGAGCAGCCACGCCTCGTCCCCCGTGATGCGGGCGCCCGCGGCCAGGCCGCTGACCTCCTCGGCGAGGTCGGGGAGGGCGGCCGCGACCGCCGCGCGGTACGCGGCGATCGTCGGCGTCAGGGCGGACAGGGTGAACGGCTTCCCGGGGGCCAGGTGGTTGAGGCGGGCCAGGCCGTCGTCGAGGAAGGCCCGCAGGGGGCCGGCGAGGGCCTCGCCGTGGGTGCGGCCGATGTCGTAGGGGCTGCCGGAGGCCTCGATGAGGATCGTCATGACGGCCCGGCCACCTTGGGGCGGGCGGCCAGGGCCGCCTTGACGGCGGGCCACTCGGCGCGCAGGACGCTGTAGAAGACGGCGTCGCGGCGGCGGCCGCCCGGCATGTAGTTGAAGCTGCGCAGGACCCCCTCCTCGGTGGCTCCGATGTTGCGCAGCCCGCGGCGGGCCTGGGTGTTGAGGACGTCGGTCTTGAACTCGACGCGTTCGGCGCCGAGGGTTTCGAAGGCGTGCTCCAGCAGGAGGTACTTGGCCCACCGGTTGATGCCGGCGCCGCGGAAGTCGCGGCCCAGCCAGGACCAGCCGATCTCCAGGCGCCGGTCGGCCTCGGCCATGCTGCCGATGCTCATGCTGCCGGCGATGCGGCCGGTGCTGCGGTCGGTGATGGTGAAGACGGCCCGGCGGCCTGCGGCGTGGTCGGCGAGGTTCGCGGCGAAGAAGGCCTCGAAGTCGGCGTCGGTGTCGACGGCGGAGACGAAGTAGCGCCAGATGTCGGGGTCCATGGCGACGGCGTGGATGCCGGCCCGGTCGGCCTCGGTGAGCGGGGTGAGGGCGACGTGCTCGTTGCCGAGCGCGGCGGCGGCGGTCTCGGCCCAGGGCAGGGCGGCGGGGGGTACGGCGAACGGTGCGGCGGGGGCGGCCGGGGCAGGGGCGGCGGCGGGCGCGGCGGCGGGGGCGGTCTCGGTGCTCATGCTCAGGCTCCTGCGGTGGCGGGGTGGTGGCGGGTCAGGGCGGTGGTGACGTCGCGCAGCGTACGCATCGCCGCGAGGTCGTGCTCGGTGAAGTGGGCGAGGTCGACGCCCGTCTCCTCGCAGAGCTCGGTGAGGAAGAGCACCTTGTTGAGGGAGGTCAGTCCGTACGCGGCCGTCATGTCGGCGTCGGCGTCGAGGGCCTCGGGGTCCATCTCGGGGATGAGGACCAGGGAGAGCTGGTCGCGGGCGGCGGCCTCGATGGCCGGGGACGCGGCGGCGGGGGTGTTCTCAGGCATGGATTCCGGTCTCCTGGTCGTGGAGGGAGGCGTGGTAGGCGGCCCGGATGGCCGGGCGCTTGGGCTTGAACTGGGAGGTGAGCAGGCCGTTCTCGACGGTGAACGGGGTGTCGGCGACCACGGCGCGGGCGATGCGCTCGTCGGGTCCGGTCGCGGCGTTGGCCACGGCCAGGCGGGCGGCGATGGCCGCGTGGTCGGCCGGCAGGGCCGCCGGGGAGACCACGGCGACGAGGTCGGTCTGGGTGGGGCTGAACAGCACGCACTCGCCGACGGCCGGATCGGCCTTGACCAGCTCCTCGATGGGCCGGACCACGATCTTCTTGCCGTTGTCGAGGACGATGACGTCGTCGGCGCGGCCCAGGACGAAGAGGTAGCCGTCCTCGTCGATCCGGCCGAGGTCGCCGGTGCGGACCGTGCCGTCGGGGGCGAAGACCTTCTCGGAGTCCCCGGGCCCGGCGTACGCGTAGCGGGTGGCGACGGGGTGGGTGCTGCGGACGTGGATGACCCCGTCCGCGTCGAGGACGACCTCCTTGCCGGTGAGGACCCGGCCCACGCTGCCCTCGCGGTGGGCGCCGGGGTGGTTCTTGGTGACGATGCAGGTCTCGTTCATGCCGTAGCCCTCGTAGAGGGGCAGGGCGGCCTCGGCGTAGAAGCGGTGCAGGTCGGCGGAGGCGGGGGCGGAGCCGGTCCACAGGTAGCGGATCCGGTCGCCGAACAGGGTCCGGCAGGTCGCGGCCAGGGGGGTGCCCTCGGGGGCGCGCCGGTGGCGGGCCGCGAGCTGGCGCCGGGCCGACTCGAAGAAGGCGGGGACGCCCATGACCACGGTGGGGCGGGTGCGGCGCAGCGTGGCGAACGCGGCCTCGTAGGTGGTGACGGTGATGTCGTGGCCGTGCAGCAGGGCGGAGTAGACCCAGTAGCGCTGCTGGAGGAGGGAGAGCGGGAGGAAGACGAACAGGTGGTCCTGCGGCCCGTGGCCGAGGATCTCCTGGACGGCGGCCAGGGAGCTGTCGATGCTGCCGGCGGTGGCGGCCAGCCCCTTGGGCGTACCGGTGCTGCCCGAGGTGAACTTGACCGTGGTGGCGTCCCGGGGGCCCCAGGAGACCGGCGGGAGCGGGTCGGCGGCGCTCTGCGCGGACTCCCCGGCGTACTCCTCCGTGGCGGGCAGTACGCCGTCCAGCGGGTGGATCCCGGCGGCCGGGGCGGCCGGCGGCCGGTCGGTGAACAGCAGGCTCAGCCCGTACCGCTCCATGAGCTCCCGGTCCGGCGTGAACTTGCCCGGCTCCAGGCCCGCGGTCTGGGCGCCCAGGCGCAGGGCCGCGAGGTCGAGCAGCACCCATTCGAGGCCGTTGGCGGCGAGGATCCCGATCCGGTCCCCCGGGCCGGTCCCGAAGGTGCGGCGCAGATGGCGGGCGAGCGCTCCGGCCCGCTCCCAGACCTCGGCCAGGGGCAGGGTGCGGGTCCCGTCGAGCCGGGCGACGGTGAGGCTGCCCCCGGCCTGCGGGGGTTCGGAGGCGATGCGCTGGACCGCGGGCGGCGGGAACGCGGGGCGGTTCACCGGCCGGTCCTGGCGGCGAGGGCGCGGGCGAGGGCGCGGACCGTGTCGAGTTCGGCGAACTCGTCGAGGGTGAAGGTGGTGCCGCACTGCTTGCGGATCGCGGTGAGGATGCGGGCCGCGGCGATGGAGTCCCCGCCGAGGGAGGCGAGGGTGTCGCGGGGGCCGACGGCGGGCAGGCGCAGCACGGTCGCCCAGATGTCGGTGAGGAGCTTCTCCGCGGCCGCGACCGGGCCCGGGAGGGGTCCGTCGGACGCGCCGGACCCGTCCGGAGCGTCGGTGCCGTCGGTGCCGTCCGCGGCGCCGGACGGCCCGCCGGATGCCTCCGCGCCGCCCGGCTCGGGGACGAAGGCGGCCAGCGCCGTGCGGTCGACCTTGGCGTTCTTCGTCAGCGGCAGGGCCTCGTGCCAGACCACCACCGACGGGACCATGTAGTCGGGGAGGTCGGTGCGCAGGGCCCGGCGGATCTCCGCGGCGGCGGGGCGGTCCGCGCCCGCGGGCACCAGGTGGGCCACCAGCCGTCCGCCGTGGGCGGCGACGACGGCCTTGGCCACGGCGTCGAGCGCGGCGAGCCGGGTCTCGACCTCGCCGGCCTCGATGCGGTAGCCGTTGACCTTGATCTGGAAGTCGGTGCGCCCCAGGATCTGGATGTCGCCGTCGGGGAGGTAGCGGCCGAGGTCGCCGGTGCGGTAGAGGCGCTCGCCGCGCCCGGGGTCGTGGTGGAAGCGCTCGGCGGTGCGCTCCGCGTCGTTCCAGTAGCCGCGGGCCAGGCCCGTGCCCGCGGCGACGATCTCGCCGGTGACCCAGTCGGGGCAGTCCTGGCCGTCGCGGTCCAGGACGTACGCGCGGTTGTTGGCGTTGGGGCGGCCGTAGGGGATGGACTCGCTGCCGTCCTCGTGCGCGCCGACGGGGTGGAGGATGTTCCAGATGGTGGTCTCGGTGGGGCCGCCGAGGGAGACGACGTCCAGGCCGGGCACGAGCCGGCGCAGGGCGGCGGGCAGGGCCGGGGGCAGCCGGTCGCCGCTCATCATCACCAGGCGCAGGGCGGGCGGGACGTCCCCGTCCGCGCGCGCCTGGTCGTGGAGCAGGCCGACGATGGCGGGTACGGAGTTCCAGACGCTGACGGCGTGGGCCCGGCACAGGTCGAGCCAGTGGGCGGGGTCGACGGCCTTGTCCCGGTCCGGCATGACCAGGGCCGCCCCGGCGGACAGCGCCCCGAAGACGTCCCACACCGACAGGTCGAAGTTGAAGGCGCTGATGGCGAAGAACCGGTCGCGGGGGCCGATGCCGAAGCGGGTGTGGCAGTCGGCGACCACGTTGGCGACGTTGCGGTGGGTCACCATGACGCCCTTGGGGGCCCCGGTGGTGCCGGAGGTGTAGAGGACGTAGGCGAGGTCGTCGGGGTCCGAGCCGGCCGGGCGGGGCGGGACGGAGGCGGGTCCCGCGGCCGGTGCGGTCAGGTCCAGCACCGCGGCCGTGCGGCCGGGGCCCCCGGACTCCGGCGCCGTCCAGCCCGCGTTGGTCAGCACGCAGCGGACCCGGCCGTCGGTGAGCATGTACTCCTGGCGGGCGGCGGGCAGGGCCGCGTCGACCGGGAGGTACGCGGCGCCCGCCAGCACGGTGGCGAGGATGCCGATGATCTGCTCGGGGCCGCGGTGCATGACCAGACCGACGAGCTCGTCGCGGCCGACTCCGTGCGCGCGCAGCCAGGTCGCGGCGTGGGCGGCCCTGCGGAGCAGTTCGCCGTAGCTCAGGGCGGTGTCCGAGGTCAGGACGGCGGGTGCGTCCGGGGTGCGCGCGGCCTGTGCGGCGATGGCGTCGCCGAGCATCTCGGCGGGCCGGGCGACCCGGGTGTCGTTGGCGGCGCGGCGCCGCTCCCGCTGGGCGGGCGGCAGCAGGTCGAAGCGGTGCCGCTGCCAGGCGGCGGGGTCGGTGAGGGTGCCCAGGAGGCCCTCGTAGCCGTGCGCGAGGTCGTCGAGGAGGCCCTCGGGGAAGAGCTCGTCCACGCCGTCGAGCTGGACGACCAGTCCCCCGTGCTGCTCCATGGCGAAGGCGTTGAGCCAGATCTGCGGGGTCTGGCTGACGGTGAAGACCTCGGGGCCGAACAGTTCGAGGGTGGAGCCGTCCACGTCCGAACTTGCGTGTCCGATGGCGCTGTTGAAGGTGAACGGCATCCGGGCCGCGGTGACCCCGCCGCGGCGGCGCGCCAGTTCGGCGAGCACCTCGGTGCCGGAGTGGTGGCGGTGGTCGAGGTCGGAGTGCAGGCGCTGCTGGAGGGCGCGGGCGCGGTCGGCGAAGGGCCGGGACCGGTCGACCTCCGCCTCGACGAGGAGGGTGTCGGAGAACTGGCCGATCGCCTCGAAGACCCGGGGGTGGACGGGCGGCCGCTGGGCGAGCGTGGTGGTCAGGGTGAACCGCTCCCCCGCCCCCCAGACGGCCAGCGTCTCGGCGTAGGCGGCGATCAGCAGGGCCGAGGGGGTCAGGCCGGCGTCCTCGGCACGGGCCTTGAGGGCCGTCCAGGCGGCGCGGTCGAGGCGGACCTGCCGCTGTGTGAACCGGCTGGCGGCCAGGGCGGCGGGGCTGGTGCGCAGGGGCAGGTCGGGGTGCGGGGCGAGGTCGTCGGCGCGGGAGTTCCAGTGCTCGCGGGAGCGGCGGGCCGGGGCGCGGCCGCGGGCCGCTTCGAGGGCCGCGAGGTAGTCCTCGTAGGGGAGTTCGGCCGGGGCGCCCTCGCCGGCGGGTCCGGCGGCGGGGCTCTGGTAGGCGTGCCACCAGGCCCGGAAGAAGAGGAACATGCTGATGCCGTCCATGACGAGCCCGTCGTGGCTGACGTGCAGGACCATGGCCCCGTCGGTGAGGAGGGTGACGTCCACGGCGAGCAGCGGGCCGGTGTCGGCGGGCAGCACCCGGTGGGAGCGCTCGGCCCGCAGTTCCCCGCGGATGCGGCGCTGTTCGGCGGGGGTGCGGCCGCGCAGGTCGAGCCGTCCGATGCGGGGCAGGGCGAGGGGGCCGGTCGCGGTGGTCTGCCGGAGGCCGGAGGCCGCGCCGGTCGCGGGTTCGTCGGCGGGGAAGCGGGAGCGCAGGGCGCTGTGCGCGGCGACGACGGTGTCCAGGGCGGACTGGAGCCGGTCGAGGTCCCAGGCCCCTTCGATCTCGTGGTAGACGTGGCTGGCCACGTCGCCGATCTCGAAGATGCCGCCGCGGCCGAGCAGGTAGCTGCGCTGGAGCGGGGTCAGGGGGAAGCCGGGGCCGCCGCGTGCGGACTCGTCGGCCAGGTGGGCGACCAGGGCGGGTTTGGCGGCCTTGATGCGGGCGATGAAGGCGGGGTCCATGCGGTCGCGGCTGCCCTGGAGGTGCAGGTCGCCGTCGACGAGGCTGACGGCGAGGCCGCGTTCGGCGATCTCGCGCAGGACCTCGCGGGGGTCGCCGCCCCCGGGGGCGGGGTAGGCGGCGGGTACGGGGCCGGGTCCCGTGTGGGCGTTCACTCGGGGTCCTTCGTCGGTGGGCCCGGGCGCGGCGGACGCTTCGGGCACTGCGGGTACGGACGGCACGGCGGGCGCGGCGGCAGCGGTGGATGCGGCGGGCGCGGTGAGCGTGTCCGGGCTCATCGGGCGGCCTCCTGCCCGGTGAGGGCGGCCACGGCGGCGGGCTCGGCCCGCCCGGCGAGGACGGCGGCGAGTTCGGCGACGGTGCCGCCGTGCAGGAGCTCGTCCATCGACAGGTCGACGTCCAGGGCCTCGAGGATCTGGTACTGGACGGTGACGGCCTGCAGGGAGCCCGCGGCGAGCTGCACCAGGGTCCGCTGGGAGACGTCCTCTCCGGCGTCGAGCCGCAGCGCGGTGCGGACGACCTCGCTGAGCCAGGGGGTGAGCGGCGGTGCGGCCGGGGCGGTGGCGGCGGCCGGGCCGGTGGCGGTGTCCGCCGAGGGGCGGAAGAACACCGCGTCGGCGAGGGTGACGGTGCTGCCGGGGGCGAGGAGTTCGACGGTGGTCGGCCAGTCGGCGGGGGCGGCGGGCATCCCGAGGGCGGCGGCCAGTGCGGCGGCGAAGCGCGGCATCAGCGGGGCGGCGGCGTGGGCGAGCAGCCGGGCCGCGGCGAGCTCCAGGGCGAGGGCGGTGCGGCTCTCGTCGGACCAGTCCTCGGCGTCGGCCAGCAGTTCCTCGCCGCGGGCGAAGCGCAGGGCGTCGCGGACGATGCCGTCGAGTTCGGCGGCGGCCTGGTTCAGGGAGAACGCCTCGCCGGAGAGGGCTCCGGTGACGGCGGTGAGGCGGCTGCCGAGGCGGGACAGGAAGGCCGTGTGCTCGGGGGTCCAGTTGCCGGCGTCGGGGGCACTGCCGCCGTGCCGCTTGGCGACGCGGGCCCCGAGGTCGTTCAGCCAGCGCTGCCAGGTGCCGATGAGGGTCTCGTCGAGGGCCTGCTCGTAGGCCGCGCGCCGGAAGTCGGTGCGCTGCCCCTCGGGCCGGGTGGCGGAGAGGAACCAGCGGACTGCGTCGACGGAGTCGGGGCCGAGGATCTCCTTGCCCCAGATGGCGTGGCGCCGGCTGGTGGAGAACTTCTCGCCCTCCAGCAGGTAGAACTCGTTGACGTGGTAGTCGATGTCGGGCTTCCAGCCGGGGTGCGCCAGGCCGTACAGCACCGGGTAGAGCACGGAGTGGTAGAAGCTGTTGTCGTAGCCGAAGAAGTGGACGATCTTCCAGTCGTCGGCGGGGGCGTCCGCCCGCCAGTCCCGGCCGAGGCGGGCGCCGAGGGCCTCGATGCCGTGGAGGAAGCCGAAGGACATCTCGGGCCACACCCAGACGACCTGTCCGCTGGTGTCCTGCTCCTTCGGCTCGATGCCCCAGCCGGAGGGGTGGGTGAGCGGGATGTCCAGGGCGGGCCGGCGGAACAGCCGCTCGGCGAGGTCGCGCAGCCGCGCCGGGACCCGCCCGGTGCGGTGGTGCGCGGTGATCTCGGCGCGGAACTCGTGCAGCGGCAGCGACCAGCGGACGGCTCCGGCGCGGCGGACGGCGCCCGCGGCGGAGGCCGTCGACCGCGGGGCTTCCAGGTCGGCGACGGTGTTGGGTTCGCCGCACTCCTCGCAGATGTTGCCGCCGGTGGGGTGGGCGCAGCCGGGGCAGCCGCCCCTGACGTCGACCTCGTACAGGTAGCGGCCGGTCTCGGCGTCGTAGAGGGCGCCGTGCTCGGCGGTGGAGATCCGGCCGGAGGAGGCCATGCGGGAGAAGAAGTCCTGGAGGCCCTCGCGGTAGCCGGGTGCGGTGCCCGTGACGGTGTACTGGTCGAGGGGGATGTCCATCAGCCGCAGGGTCTCGGCGATCTCGGCGCTGTAGTGGGCGGCCGTCTCGGCGGGGGTGCGGCCCTCGCGCTCGGCGGCGGCCAGGACGTAGCTCTGGAAGTCGTCGCTGCCGGTGAGGTGGTAGGCCTCGGTGCCGGTCATGCGCTGGTGCCGGACGAACACGTCGGCTCCCAGGTAGGGGCCGGAGAGGTGGCCGAGGTGGAGGTCGCCGTTCGGGGTGGGCGGGGTGGAGAAGACGAACACGGGCCGGTCGCCGAAGGCGGTCCGCACCGGGGCGGCGGCCCCGGCCAGGGCCCGTCCGGCGTCGCGCCAGTACTGGGTGAAGAACACCAGGTCGGTGTCGCCGGTGTTGGTCAGGACGTGGGTCTCGAAGGGCTCGAAGAGGACCACGGTGCCCGGGGCGGCGGCGTGGCGGCCGGTGTCGGTGTCGAAGGCGCCCGAGCCGGCGACGACGACGAACAGCTCGGTCTCGTCGTGGTGGTGGCGGTCGGCCGCGGCGCCGGGGGCCACCCGGCCCCAGCCGGCGCCGGTGCCGAGCCCCTCGACGGAGCTCATGTCGATGCCGAACGCCTCGTGGAGGGCGTCCGTCCCGTAGCGGGTGATGATCATTTCGTGGCCTTTCGGAGGGCGGGGACGACCAGGTCGGCCGCGCGGGAGGCGAGGGCGGGCGCCAGGCGGTAGCCGGAGCCGGAGGCGGCGCCGGCGAAGACCAGGCGGCCGGTGCCGTCGAGGGGGCGGACGATCGGGGGGCCGCCGCCGGGGGCGTACGCGTCGCAGAACACGCGCCCGGAGTCGCAGGCCGCGGCCATCGCGGGGGCGTAGCGGGCGAGCAGGGCGCGGGCCTCGGCGAACTGGTCCGCGGAGACGGCGGGTCCGGCGGCGGCGGGCGGGACGTCCCACTCCTGGCAGGTGTAGCTGAACAGCCAGTGCCCGCGGTGGTGGAGGGGGAGCAGGAAGGCGTCCTCGGCGTGGAAGACGACGGCGCGGTCGTCGGGGGCCGGGGGGAGGTCGACGTGCAGGGCGACGATCTTCTTGACGCGGGCGCCCAGGGGGGCGACGGCCCCGGCCCAGGCCGGCTCGTCCAGCCAGGGTCCGGGGGCGAGCACCACGTGCTCCGCGGTCAGTTCGGCGCCGCCGCTCAGGGTCACCCGGACGGATGCGGGGCCGGTTTCGAGGGCGGTGACGGCCACCCCCTCGCGGAAGGAGACCTGCGGCCGGAGTCCGGCCGCGAGCTGCTGGGTGAGGGCGTGGACGTCGGCGTACTGGCAGCCGTCTCCCTCCCAGAGCCCGTACCCGGCGGGCAGGGCGGGGACCTGCGGGGGCAGGGCGGTCGAGCGGCGGAGCCGGGCGCCGGGCAGGTACGCCTGCCGCAGGGCCGGCTCGTCGGCCTCGGGGGCGAGGACCGCCATGCCGAGGGGGTGGACGGGCAGGGCGGGGCGGGCCGCGAGGAGGTCGGCGTAGAACCGCTCGCTCTCGGCGGCCAGTTCGCGGGTGGCGGGGTGGGCGCCGCGGGGGAAGTGCAGTCCGGCCGAGCGGCGGGTGGCGCCGCTGCCGATCAGGTCGCGGTCGAGGACGGTGACGCGGGTGCCGGGGGCGCGGCGCACGATCTCCCGGGCGGTCAGGGTGCCGAGGATGCCGGCGCCGACGACCGCGACGGTGGTGCGGGCGGCGCGCGCCGGGGCTGCGGGGCTCGTCGCGGCCGGGGCGGCGGGGCCCGGGGGCGGCGCGGCGGGGGCGGCGGGGGCGGTGGGCATCAGGCGCTCCACTCCGGCGCCGACTGCTTGCCCGCCCAGTCGATGAAGGAGGCGAGCTGCTCGTCGCCGCGTACGCCGCTCAGCCGGTCGGCGATCCGGCGGCTGCGCCAGGCGTTGAGGCTGAGGTTGGGGTCGGCCAGGCCGCGCTGGCCGCGGACGGCGTTCTGGAGGAAGACGGAGCGGTCCGGGGGCCCGTCCCACAGGACGGCGTAGTCCTCGTCCACGCGGAACTCGTCGCCCTCGCGGGCGAGCCGGTCCGCGATCGGGGCGAGGAAGTCCGTGGGGGCCGGCCGGTAGCCGGTGGCCCAGACGACGAGGTCGGCGTCGAAGCGCTCGGCGGTGCCCGGTTCGCCGTTGTGGCGGGCCGTCACCTCCCAGCCGCCGTACGGGCCGGGCCGTACGTCGCACACCTCGCGGTGGGGGTGGAGGGCCACCAGGTCGGTGTGTCCCTCGATGAACCGCTGTACGTAGATGCCCTGGTAGATCTCGCGGAGGGTGGACTCGGAGATGCCGTCGCTGGTCAGGATGTGGCGGGCGTTGAGGGAGTGCCGCGCCTCGCGCGGGAGTCCGTAGAAGTAGTCCGCGTGGCTCGGCATGTACATGTCGTTGGTGAACGGCGAGTCGTCGATCGGGAAGTAGTTCTGGCGCCGGGAGATCCAGGACACCCGGCGGGGCAGGCCCGCGCCCTGGCGGGAGATCAGGTCGAGGAAGGCCTCGGCGCCCGACTGGCCGCCGCCGATGACGACGACGCGCTTGCCGGCCACGTCGGCGGCGCGGGTGAGGTAGTCCGCGACGTGGAACTGGGTGGGGCAGAGCAGCCCCTCGGCCAGCGCCGGCACCCAGGGCCGGGTGCCGACGCCGACGACGATGTTGTCGGCGGTGAGGGTGCGGCGGTCGGTGCGGACGGTGAAGACGGAGTCGAAGCCGACCTCCTCGACGGACTCGCCGAACACGATGTTCTCGTTGCGGCGGCTGGCCCAGGCCAGGTAGTTGCGGAACTCCCGGCGCGGGACGTCGGCGAACTGGGCGTTGAGGAAGTGGTACACCCGGCCCTGGTCGTGCAGGTAGGAGAGGAAGGAGAACGGGTTCCCGGGCTCGGCCAGGCTGACCAGGTCCTTGAAGGTGGAGACCTGGAGGGTGGTGCCGGGGATCTGCTGGCCGTCGTGCCAGGTGAAGGCTTCCTTCCGGTCGATGAAGGCGTTCGTCACGCCGGGCCGGCCGTGCAGCATGGACGCCAGGCTCAGATTGGCCGGGCCCGCCCCGATGCCGATGCAGCGGTAGTGCGCCGCACCGGGCCGTATGCTCTCGTGCCCCATGTCGGACCTCTCGTTTTCGGGCAGCGCGGGGCGCCGCCGTGTGCGTGGATGCGGTGAGGGTGTGGCGGTGGGGGTGCGTGTGCCTGTAGGGAGGCGGGAGGTGCGCGGTGTCAGCGGGCCGCGGAGGACGCCTGCGGGAGCTCGGCGGCGGCAGGCTCGGGCCGGGCCCCGGCCGGGGGCTCGGCGGCCTGCGGGGTCTTCGCCCCGGCCGGTCCGGCCGGTCCTGCCGGTCCGGCAGCCCGTACGGCGATCAGGCCGAACACCGTCGCCACCAGCGAGAGGGCGCCGACCAGCGGCCAGACCAGGGCGCCGGTGTGCAGGTAGAGCCAGGTCCCGGCCATGGGGCCGAGGGCGGAGCCGAGGCCGAACACGAACTGGAAGCTGCCGATGTAGCGGGACCGCAGGTGCCGGGGGCCCGCCGTGCCGGGGTAGGCGAAGACGGCCGGGCCGCCGAGGATCTCGCCGAGGGACCACACCAGGGTGCCGATGACCACGGCGGCCGGGCCCAGCGGGAGCCCGTAGCAGGCCACCCCGGCGCCGACCAGGGCGAAGCCGAGGCCCACGGTGATCTTCAGGGGCCAGTGCTGGGACAGCTTGGTGACCAGCAGTTCGAAGGCGATGACGATCACGCCGTTCAGGGCGACCGCGAAGGTGTACCAGAAGAGCGCGATGCCGGTGTCCGCCAGGAACAGCGGGAGGGTGGAGAGGTACTGCATGTACACGGCGGAGTGGAAGAGGGCCGCGACCAGGTACAGCAGGTAGCGGCGGTCGCGCAGGACGGCCCGGTAGCCGGAGCCCGCCCCCGCGCCCGGATCCGCATCCGCTGCCGGGGCCGCGGCCGGCGCCGGACCGCCCCGCCCGGTGCGGGGCTTGGCGGGCAGCACGGCGCGGGCGGCGACGGCGTAGCCGAGGGCGATGGCGGCCTCCGCCCAGAAGAGCAGCGTGTACGTGCCGCCCCCCGCGTGGTAGAGCGCGTATCCGAGCAGTGGTGCGGCGGTGGCGCCGATGTTCAGCCCGAACCGGTACATCGCGAAGATCATGATCTGCCGGTCGCCGTCGGTCTCCTCGGCGAGCAGCGTGGCCGAGGCCGGCCGGAACAGCTGGGCGGCCAGGCTGACCAGCGCGATCGCGGCCAGCATGAGGCCGTACGAGGGCAGGTAGAGCAGCGCCGCGGTGAGCACGGCGGTACTGCCCATCGACAGGGTCGTCGCGCTGCGGATGCCCAGGCGGTCGGCGAGGGCCCCGCCGACGAGCGAACCGGCGACCGCCCCGGCCCCGTACACCCCCAGGGCGATGACGGTCCGGCCCTCGGAGTGGCCGCGGGCGGTGAGGAAGAGGACGAGGAAGACGTGGAGGAACCCGCTGAGGCGGTTGACGAGCACTCCGGCGAGGACGGTCTTCACGGCCGGGCCGGAGTCCCGGAACGTGGCCCACACGGTGGGGCTCGTGGCGGGACCCGCGGCGCTCATCCGCGCTCCTGCGGTGCGACGGTGACGGTGACGGCGGCGCGGACGCGGGCCTCCAGGGCGTCGAGCCCGGCGGGGGTCGGGGCGTCGATGAGGAAGGTGACGGCCCGGTCGTCGGAGCTGGCGGGCGGGCGCAGCACGGCCCCGGCCTCCTTCAGGACGAGTACGGCGCGCAGCGCGGGCGGGTCCCCGGGCAGCCCCGGCGCCATGGCCGGCCAGGCGGCGGCCCCCGCGGTCCAGTACGGGGTGATCCCGGGGTCCTCGGGCCAGTCGAGGCGGACGTCGGCGAGGGTGCCGGCCTCGTGCTCCAGGTAGACCTGGCGGGTGAAGCGGCGGGGCTGCGGGTAGGCGGCGGGCTCGCCGAGCGCGATGCGGACGATCTCCGGTTCCAGCGGGAGGCCGGTGGCCAGGTGGTACAGGGCGAGCAGGCCGTCCCCGGGGGTCCGCGCGGCGGCCTCCATCAGGCGGGGGCTGCCGTCGGCGGCGATGCGCCACTCGGTGTGGGCGATGCCGTCGCGGAAGCCGAGGGCGTCCAGCATCCGCCGGTTGGCGTCCTGGAGCACGGAGTCGGCGCCGCCGGGCTCGCTGGGCACCGAGTGGGCGAGCTCGACGAAGGTCTGGGCGCCGGACTCGGTGGTCTCCTTGCGGGTCACCGAGGCGAAGACGACCTCGCCGTGCTGGACCAAGGTCTCCACCGAGTACTCCTGGCCGGTGACCTTCTCCTCGACGAGGAGGGTCTCGTGCGCGGGGTAGGTCCCCAGCAGCTCCCGCAGCTCCTGCGGGCCGTCCACGGCGACCACGCCCGAACTGGAGTGCCGGGTCGCGGGCTTGACGACCACGGGGAAGGGGACGGCCGACAGGTCGGCCTCCTCGCGGGCCCCGGGCGGCAGGACGAGGCAGGCGGGGCTGAACCCGTCGAGGTACCAGCGCTGGAGGTACTTGCTGCGGCAGACCCGGGTGGCACGCAGCCCGGGTCCCGGCAGTCCGAGCGCGTCGCACAGCAGGCCGGTCTGCTCGACCAGGGTCTCGCCGACGGCGTAGGCGCCGACGATCGAGTAGCGGGTGCGCCAGGTGCGGGCGGCGGCGATGGCGGCGGGGGTGAAGGAGCCCTCCTGGTCCAGCGAGCCGTCCACGTAGGCGATCTCGTCGATGAGGGAGGCGGGGTGCTCGGGGTCCTTGCGGGCGGTGTCGGCCGCGGTGCGGTACTCCTCCGGGGTGATGAGCAGGATCCTCAGGCCGCGGTCGGCGAGCTCCTCCAGGTAGCTGGGGTTGCGGCACACGACCCGGAAGGCTCCGGTGAGGACGAAGGCCTCGGGGCGCGGGCCGGGCGCGGAGCCGGGGGCGGGGGCGGGGCCGGCAGCGGGTGCGGTGCCGGGTGCGGCGGTGCGGGACGGTATGGCGGTCATGCGGATGCTCCTGGTGAGGTGGTCTCTTCGTAGGTGCCGCGCAGCCCGTGGGCGGCGAGGAAGTCGAGGCGGAGGGCGGTCTCCGCGGGGGTGCCGGCCGCCCGGGTCAGGCCGGCGGGCAGGGCGCCGTCGAGGATCCGGGCCGCCCCGTGGGCGAGCGGGAGGGACACGCAGCGGGCCATGGCGGACTCCTCCGCGCTGCCGGTGAGGTCGAGGAGGTGGGAGCCCTGCCAGCGGGCGCCGCCGGGGGTGCGCAGGTCCAGGGCGACGGAGAGCACGACCCGGTCCCGGTCCTCGGGCGTGGTCGGATGGCGGGCGGCGAGCTCGGCGGCGAGGGCCCGGGTGCGGGCCCGGTCGGGGTCGCGGTCGGCGGCGACGGTGTCGAAGACCTCCTTCCACGCCGTGCGCCAGCCCGCGTTGCGCAGGGTGCCGCGGACGAAGGCCTCCAGCTCCCAGTGGCCGGGTATGCCGTACTGGGCGATGAAGGGGACGCTGTCGCGGTTGGGGTAGACCTCGAAGTCCTCCCCGGCGAGCCGGAGCGGGCGGGTGGCCTCCCAGGGGCGGTCGGCCGTGCGCTCGGCTCCGCCGGCGACGTGGCGGGCGGGGTTGCCGAGGGCGGCGAGGACCCCGTACGGGGCCCAGCTGAACCGGTAGCGGAACTCGTTCGGTTCGGCGGGTACGCCGCCGCAGTAGGAGGTGAAGGAGGCCGTGGCCGGGGTGTCGGGGCCGATGGCGGCCCGGCCGCGGGCGACGAGGTCGTGGGCCATCAGGTGGTCGATGCCGGGGTCGAGCCCGCACTCGGCGAGGACGGCGAGCCCGGCGGAGCGGGCCCCGTCCGCGAGCGCGCTGAGCTCGGGGGTGGTGTAGCTGCTGCACGCGAAGTGGCAGCCGTGGTCGAGGGCCAGGCGCAGCAGCGGGGCGTGGGCGGCGGCGGGGAGCATCGAGACGACGACGTCGCCGGGGCGCAGTGCGGCCGCCAGGGCCTGCGGGGTGTACGCGCCGGTCCCGGCCCGGTCGGCCAGGCCGAGGGCGGCGAGGCGTTCGGCGGCGCGCTCGGCGGTGCGGTCCCACAGGACGGTGCGGGTCGCGGCCCGGCCGGTGAGCAGGCTCAGGCCGGACCTGCCGGTGGACAGGCCGGTGCCTATCCAGTGGACGGTGGGTGCGGGGCCGCTGCTGGCGGGGCCGCTGCCGGTGGGGCCGCTAGTGGACAAGGGAGGCCTCCTGGTGGTGGCGGAAGGTGCCCAGGGCGCGGGACCAGACCGGGTCGGCCGGGTCGGCGAGCGCGGGCAGGAGCGGGGCCAGGTCGGCGGAGAAGGCGGTGCTGGCCTCGACGGGCAGGAGCGAGGGGAGGTTGTCGATCGCGACGAGGTCCAGGGGGCGGGGGCCGGCGCGCAGCCGCCGGACCGGCTGCTGCCAGTCGGTGGTCTCGTCGTAGACGGGCAGGACGTTGCAGTCGGAGGTGACGTCGCAGGTGACGTCGGAGAGGACGGAGAGCCGCCGGCCGGGGTCGTCGAGGTCGGCCGGGGTGAGGAAGGGCGGTACGGGGTCGACCGTCAGGACGGTGTTGACGAGCAGGTCGTGGGCGAGGAGCGCGGGCCGGTCGATGCTGCGGGTCTCGGCGAGGTCCCAGCGGGTGGGGCGCAGGCCGGCCGTTTCGAGGGCGTCGCAGGCGCCGCGGCCGCAGCGGCCGAGGGCTCCGATGACGAGGGCGGTGGCGGGGTCGGGGCCCGGGGCGTCCTCGCGGAGGAGGGCGTCGAGGGCGGGGCGGTCCAGGGGGGTCAGCGGGGGGCGGAGCCGGCCGCGGTGGTGCAGGACGGCGAGGGCCGCGCCGACGTAGCCGGCCCAGTACCCGAAGGCGGCCAGGCGGCGCCCGGAGTCGTCGGTGAGGTACTCCAGGTCGAGGAGGGCTCCGCCGCCCCCGGTGAACCGCGAGAGCAGTGCGGCGGCGCCGGTCTGCCCCTTGTAGGCGTGGCCGAAGTAGACGTGGCGGTGGCTCAGGGGGCCGGTGGTGTCGGGGAGTTCCTTCAGGCCCACGACGAAGGCGTCGGCGGGGGCGTCCGGCCAGCTGCCCGCCGGTGCGGTGGCGCAGCCGGCCGCGGCGTAGGCGGCGAGGGGGAAGGCCCGCTGCTCCGACTCCTCCACGGTGATCCGCAGCCCGGCGGCGGCGAGGCGGGCCGCGTCCGCGGGGACGATCGGGGTACGGCGTTCGCCGGGCCGGGACTCGGCGCGCACCCAGAGGTGCGGAAGATATGACATAAGACCTTTTGTCCTGTCTATGGGTGTGCGGCTGTGCGCGTCGGGGCGGCCGGTCGGCCGGGGGGATGTGCGGAGGTCGGCGGTTCCGGAGCTCAGGAGCTCCCGGGTCCCGCTGCGTGCGGTGCCTTGTACGCGGTGCGCGGTGCGCGGTGCGCGGTCCCGGTGCGGGTGTGCCGGTACGGGGCCGGATGCGTCGGCCCGTGTGACGTGCACCCGGTGGCCGTCCCGTACGGGCCGCCCCCGGTCGGTGGGCGGCGGCCCGTACCGGGCCGGGGTGTCAGAGGACGGGGATGCGGGCGTTGGCGAGGGGCTGGTAGTCGGGGGTGGCGGAGACGGGGGGCAGGCCTGCGGCCAGGATCCCGGAGACGACCGCGGTGGCGATCGCCACGGCGAGCTCCCCGCCGGGGCAGCGGTGGTGCCCGGAGCCGAAGGTGAACACCTGCGGGTTCACCCGACCGGGGAGCAGTGCGTGCGGATCGGGGTTGACCGCGGGGTCGCGGTTGGCGGCCGCGAGGAGGACGAGCACCTGCTGTCCGGGTTCCACCTTGGCGTCGCCGTGGACGAAGGGGCCGGCCGCGAAGCGCCGGGTGTTCTGGACGGGGGCGTCGTACCGCACCACCTCGCGGACCAGGTCCGCGGTCTCGCGGCCGCTGCCCGGCGCCCCGGCCGCGCCCTGTGCGAGGGCGACGAGGGTGTTGCCGATCAGGCCGGCGGTCGCGTCGTAGGTCTGGGAGAGGAAGCCGACGGCGTTGGAGAGCAGCGGCCCGCGGTACGGCCAGGAGTCGGCGTCCGCGGCCCGGACCAGCTCGGCGAGGAGGCTGCCCGGGCCCCCGTCCGCAGGGGTGCCGGGCGCCGGGAGGGCGGGGCCCAGCAGCGCGCGGAGCCGGGCGGCCGCCCCGGCCGCGGCCGCCTGCTGCGCGGGGGTGGCGGTCGCGGGGATGCACTGCACGAACCGGCCGATCTCCCGGGCCGCCTCCTCGTCCGCCCCGTCGGTGAGCCCGCACAGGGTGGCCACGACGCGGGCCGGTACGCCGAACATGAGCGCGTGCAGCGGGGCCCGGCCGCCGCCGGCCAGCACCGATGCGGTGAGCCCGGCCGCCACGGCGGCGGCCCGCCCGGTGTCCGCACGGCCCAGGGCCTGCACCACGAGCGCCTTGAGCCGCCGCGGCAGGTCCCCGTCCGTCATCCGCACCAGGTCCCCGAACACCTCTCCGGCCGGGGTCCCGGCGATACCGGCGGGCACCGGCTCGCCCGGCGGGCGGACCCGTAACGCGTCGCCGTGCAGGACCGCCCGGACGGCGGCCGCGTCGGCCGCGACCCAGGCGCCCAGCGCCTCGTCGAAGGCGAAGGGCCGCTCTGCCGTGAGGGACGCGTAGGAGGGGTAGGGGTCCGGGAGCCGGACCGCCGAGACGGGGGTGTGCATCAGTGCTCCTTGTTTCGTGGTGCGGGGGTGGTGCGCGCCGGCCGGGTGCGCCGGAGCCTCAGACGGCCGCCCGGGCGGCCCGGCGCATGTCGAGCGAGCCCGCGATGGCCAGCCGGAGGACCTCGGAGGTCCCCTCGTAGATCCGCAGCGAGCGGACCTGCCGGTAGAGGCGCTCGGTCACGCTCCCCTGCAGGATGCCCGCCGCGCCCAGCAGTTGGACGGCGCCGTCGACGACCTGCTGGGCCGCCTCGGTGGCGTGCACCTTGGCGACGTTGGAGTGCAGGGCGAACCGGCGGCTGCCCCGGTCGGCCTCCCAGCCCGCGCGGGCCACCAGCAGGGCCGCGGCGTCCAGTTGGACCTGCATGTCCGCCAGCGAGGCCTTGACCAGCTGGAGGTCGTACAGCGTGCCGCCGTACGCCCGGCGGTCGCGGACGTGGGCGAGCGCGGTGTCGAAGGCCCGCCGTGCGAAGCCGACGGCCGCCGCCCCGACGGTCATCCGGAAGCGCTCCAGCAGGTCGACGGCGATGACGAAGCCCTTGCCGGGGCGTCCGAGGACGGCGTCGGCAGGCAGCCTGCAGCCGTCCAGGACCAGGTGGGCGAAGGACCGGGGGGCGACCGCGTCGAGCCGCTCCACGCGCAGCCCCGGGGTGTCGGCCGGGACCAGGAAGGCGGTCAGGCCGAGCGGGCCGGGGCCCTCCCCGGTGCGGGCGACGAGGACGAACACGTCCGCGATGGTGCCGTTGGCGATCCACGCCTTGCCGCCGTCGAGGACGTACGAGCCGTCGGGGGACCGCTGCGCCGTGAGGCCGACGGCCGCCAGGTCCGATCCGGCCTCCTTCTCCGAGACCGCGAAGGCCCCGATGAGGGAGCCGTCGGCCATCCCGGGCAGGTAGCGGCACTGCTGGGCGTCGGTGCCGTGGTGCAGCACCGGCATCGCGGCCAGGCTCTGGATGGAGTAGGCGAAGTCCGCGAGGTCCTCGGCGTAGGCGAGGGCCTCCCGCCGCAGGCAGACGGTCCGCAGGTCGCCGCCCCCGAGCAGGGGGGCCAGCCAGTCGGCCTCCCCCAGGGCGCGGACCAGGCGGCGGCCGGCGCGGTCGGGGTCGGAGGTCTCGCGGACCTCCTGCCACAGTGCGGTGTTCGCGTCGCACCAGGCGCCCGCCTCCTCGGCGGTGCGGCGGTGGCGGTCCTCGTAGAAGGGGAGGGCGAGGACCTCCGGGTCGAAGCTCGTCAGGGGTTCCATGGTGGGCGGTCTCCTCAGATGACCAGGTCGGTGACGGCCTGCGGGCGGGGCGCAGCGCAGGCGGCCGCGTCGGCGAGGGCGACGGCCTCGGACACCGGGTCGCACTCGGCCTCCTCGCCGCCGTCGTCGTGCTCCCCCCGGTGCGGGGCGGCCGCGCGGACGCGTTTGACCAGGTCGTGCTCGACGAAGTAGGCGAAGGAGGCGTAGCCGCGCCAGATCCGGCGCCACTCCTCCTGGACGGCCGCCTCGCCCGAGGCGCGGCGTACGTCGTCCAGGTAGGACACGATGATGTCGGCGGACTGGCGGGCGTGGCCCGCGGAGAAGTTGTCGATGGAGAGGTGGGCCTCTTCGTAGCTGGTGTCGAGTCCGTGGGCGCGCAGCTTCTGGATCTCGTGCAACCGCACCTCTCCGAGGCCGAACATCTCGATGCCGAGGTTGTAGCCGAGGATCTCGTTGTAGAGCGAGTCGGGGAACAGCGACAGGGCGACCTGGTGGATCGAGAACCCGTACAGGTGGTCCGGGAGGTCGGACTGCTCGCGGAAGGCGGCCTCGCGGATGTGCGGCAGGTCCATGCCCATTCCGGCCAGGACCTTGTGGATGATCGTGATGTGGTTCTTCGCCATGTCGCCGCGGCCCATCTCGTCGGCGTAGATGGCGAAGAGCATGTCGTCGCTCTGGCGGTGCCTGCGGCCGAGGTTGCCGATCCGGTGGGCCCAGGCCCCGTCGATGAGGCTGCCCAGGGCGTATGTCGACTGCTGGAAGACCACCTCGTCGCGGTCGGGGATCTCGGTGAGCGGCCGGTAGGGGTTCACCAGCTTGTCCCAGTAGATCCGCTCGACCCGGTCGAGCAGGGCCTCCGGGGTGTACGCGAACCAGGACGCGTCCGTGAGGCGGCCGCCCGCCCCGTGCGCGAAGAGCAGTTCCGCGTCGGCGAGTCCGGCCTCGGCGCGGGCCCGCGCGGCGGGCAGGACGCTCGGGTGGTGCTCGAAGTTGACCAGCCGGTGGAAGAGGGCGCGGTGGTCGCGCTCCTCCTCCGGTTCCGGCTCGCGGACCAGCAGGTCGGCCGGTTCGGTGCGGGCGAGGCGGTCGCGCCAGGCCTGCGCGTCGGCGTCCCCGGCGGTGGCCGGGCGGTAGTCGGCGCCGGCCGGCTCCCCCGCGGCGATCGCGTCCGCCCAGGCGGTGAACACCGCGGCCTCGTGTGCGTCGAAGATGCCGAACATCGGCCCGCCGAACTTGATCGACTTCAGGAAGCGGCAGGGGCCGCCGTCCCGGGCCGGGCGCAGCTGGCGCGAGGTGCGGAACTCCCTCACGAAGGCGGCCGGGTCGGGGCGGGCGCTGTCGAGCCGGTCGGACAGCCGCTCGGTGCCGAGGCGGACCCCGCGGTGCTGGCGGCCCGCGTGCGGGGCGTGCCGGGCGATGATCTCGGCGACCCGGGCGTCCAGGGACAACCCGGCCCGCCAGTCGGCGAGTTCGGCGAGGGCCCCGGTGTGCTCGTCCTCGAGCCGGACCAGCAGGCGGACGGCTGCCAGGGTGCGGCGGCGGTCCTCGGGCCCGGTGGGCGAGTGGCGGGTGAAGTCCAGGTACGCGGCCAGGACGGGCCGTACGTCGGCTTCGGTGAGCAGAGGTTCGGTGCCCAGGAGCAGGTCGTCGAGGCCGAGGGCGTGGGCGGCGTAGTGGACGCCGACGACCTCGGGGAGGAACGCGGCCGGCAGCCGGGAGAGGGCGAGGTGGAAGGCGCCGTGGAGGGCGGTGAGGGGGCGGGCTCCCGCCGCGTCGAGGAAGCCGGCGGCCCCCGCCTCGGGGAGGAACACCCCGAGGCCGGCCAGGGCGCGGCGGCGGCGTGCCGGGGCGCTGTCCTGGCCGGTGCCCCGGCCCTGGAGGAGGAAGTGGTGGCCGAAGAGGCGGCCGACGATCTCCGCGGGCTGGGTGGCGGCCTGCGAGACGGTGTCGAGCCAGCAGCCGCCGATCAGGGCGAGGGGCGCCCGCTGGCGCAGGACCAGACCGCGGGCCTCGGCCCGGGCTGCGCCGTCCGCGCCGTCCGCACCGTCCGCGGCCCGGCGGAGCCGCTCGGCGAGGGTCGTACGGGCGCCGAGGACGTACGCGGCGACCTGGTCCGCACCGGCGTCGTCGGGCAGGTCCTCCGCGCCCTGCCGGCCGGGGGCGTCGAGGAAGGCGGCCAGCACCCGGCGGGCGGCGACCAGCACGGTCTCGCTCTCCTGGTCGGCGAGCAGCCGGCGGAACAGGTCGGCGGGGGCGGCGGCCGCGAGGGCGGCGGCTTCGGCCGCGGCTGCGGGCGAGGCCTCGAAGGGGGCCGGGGGCAGGGAGGTGGTCCGGTCGGGGAGCGGGAAGGCCGGGGCGGGGGCCGGGCCTGCGGCTGCGGTGGACGGGGTGGCGGTGGAGCGGGTCGCGGGTGCGGTGGTCATGGTCAGGAATCCCCCTGGGGAGCGGCCGTCGGCAGTTTGCGGAGCAGTACGGCGACGCGGACTCCCGGGACGCTCGATGCCAGGAGGTAGTGCCCGTGGGGCCGCAGCCCGCCCGCCCGGTCCCGGTCGACCAGGTTGATCAGCGGGTCCGCGGCGAAGCAGTGCCCGACGCGGGCGATGTTGTCGAGGTAGAGCTGGGCGGTGGTGAAGCCGGCCTGGCGCTCCTTCATGACCACCACGGGCCGGTACAGGTTGGGGTGCATGACCCCGTCCACGTCGCCGGGCTTCATCCCCGCCCCGGCCAGGATCCGTTCGGTGACCGTGCGGGCCAGGTCGGCGCTGATCTCGTGGGACCAGTCGAGGGCGCGGGTGTCCTGGGCGGACGCCCCGCCGACGATCTCGTACGCGTCCGGTCCGAGCGGTTCGCGGCTGACCAGGCAGGCTGCGGAGCCGTCGCTGAAGAGGGCGAAGCTCTCCATGCGGACGGACTCGTCGGTGATGCGGTCGGCGGTGACGACGAGCACGCGGCGGTACTGCCCGGCGGCGACGAGGGCCTGTGCGGTCCGGATGCCCACGAGCAGGTTGGTGCAGCGGTTCAGGGTGATCCCGGTGAAGGCCGCGTCGACCAGGCCCGTCCCGGCCATGACGTCCTCGACGAACGCGCCGTGGGTGCGCGGGCCGCCCGGGAAGCGGGTGGAGCACAGGACCAGGCAGTCGACGGACGCCGGGTCGACCCCGGCGGCGTCCAGGGCCGCCCGGCCGCTCTCGGCGGCCAGGACCTGCAGGCTGCGGGCGGTGCGGTGGACCGTGCCCCAGCCCCAGAGCGCGGCCCTGGGCGGCATCCCGAACTTCCGGGCCCGCTCGGCCAGGTGCTCGATGGTGGTGTGGTCGCACGCGCTCTCGCCCAGGACGTAGCGCGGGGCGGAGAGGTGGACCGCCGGGGCCGCCCCGCCGCCGGGGGCCCGCGCCGGGGAGGGCGCGGGGCCGGGGCCGGCGGCGGGCGGGGCGGCGGGCTCCGGGACGGGGGCGGGCTCGGGGCCCGGAGCGGTCGGGGGCGCGGGAAGGCTCACGGTGCCGGATCACTCTCTCGGTCGGCGGGCGGGGACGGGTGGGCGGACAGGAGCGCGTTGACCTCGGCGTACGGGAGGGCCTCGGAGCCGAAGGCGAAGCTGCCCAGGTCGCGGATCTCGCGGGCGGCCCGGGCGAGCGCGCCGAGGGCGGCGCGGGCCATGGAGGAGCCCACGCTGATGCGCCGTACGCCCAGGGCGCCGAGCTCGTCGACGGTGAGCCGGAGCGCGCCGCCCATCAGCACGTTGACGGGCCGTCCGACCGCGGCGCAGACGGCGCGGACGGAGTCGGCGTCGGGCAGGGCCGGGGCGTAGAGCACGTCCGCGCCGGCCTCCTCGTACGCGCGCAGGCGGCGGATCGTGTCGTCGAGGTCGGGCCGGCCCTGGAAGAAGTTCTCGGCGCGGGCGGTGACGGTGAAGGGGAAGTCGAGCTCCTTGGCGGCGGCGACCGCCGCCGCCACCCGCTCCACGGCCTCCCCGAGCGGGCGCACCGGGTCTTCGGGGCGCCCCGTGGAGTCCTCGACGGAGCCTCCGACCAGTCCGGCCGCGGCGGCGAGGGCGATGGTGCGGGCGACCTCCCCGGGGGTGTCGCCGAATCCGCTCTCCAGGTCGGCGGTCACGGGCAGGTCGGTGGCGGCGACGATGGCGCGGGCGTTGTCGAGGACGTCCTCGCGGCTGAGGGCGCCGGTGCCGTCGGGGCGGCCGAGGCCGTAGGCGAGTCCGGCGCCCGTGGTGGCGAGGGCGGGGAAGCCGTGTGCGGCCAGGAGCCGGGCGGTGCCCGCGTCCCAGGGGTTGGGCACGACGAAGGGGCGGGGGCCCTCGTGGAGGTCGCGGAAGGCGGTGGCCCTGCGGTACTGGTCGTCTTCGGCGGTACGGTTCATGAGGGTTCCTCAGGTGCGGTGGGCTGCGGGATCCCGCATCGGGTCCGGGGCCGGGTCCCGGGTGCGGATCCGCGGGTCAGATCAGTTCAACGTAGTCATCGGCGGGGCGGGCCGCGGACGCCCCGTGCGCCGTGCGGGCCAGGGAGCGGAGCACGCCGGTGACGGCCTCCGCGTCCTCCTCGAAGTAGAAGTGGCCCCCGTCGGCCCAGACGCGGGCCGGCTCCCCGGCGCACTCGCGGGCCCAGGGCGCGAGCCCGGCGGTGTCGACGTGCGGGTCGTCGATGCCGTTGACGAGGGTCACGGGCGCGGTCAGCGGGGCGGCGGGGCGGTAGCGGTAGCCGGCGACGGTGCGGAAGTCCGCCTTGAGGTGGGGCAGGAGCAGTTCCTGGAGGACCTCGTCCTCGACGATCTCCGGCGGCAGGCCGCCGAAGAACCCGACCGCCTCGGTGAACCGGGAACCGTCGAGCCGGGCCGTCTCCTGCACGCGCCGGGACGGCAGCAGGGCGGGTGCGGAGCAGCCGGAGGCCACGAGGGCGGCCGGGCCGCCGGGGCCGTCGAGCCTGCGCGCCACCTCGAAGGCGAGGACCGCGCCGAAGCTGTGGCCGAAGAGCAGGTAGGGGCGCCGGGGTCCGGTGCCGGGCGCGGTCCGGGCGGCGATCGCGGCGGCCGCCCCGTCGGCGAGGGAGTCGACGCTGCCGAGGGCCGGTTCGCGGAAGCGGTGGCCGCGGCCGGGCTGGCAGACGGCGAGGACGCGGGCGGCGGAGCCCAGGTGCTGCTGCCAGGGGAGGAAGGTCCGGGGGTTCCCGCCGGCGTGCGGGAAGCAGTAGACGTCCACGGGCGGTTCGGCGGCGGAGGAGGTGGCGGGTGGGGCGGGCGTGTCGGAGGTGAGGAACCACGGGGAGGCGACCACAGGGATCAAGCCATTCTCATGTCGGCCGCCAGGGGCGGGTTCGTCGGGTATCGGGGGTATTGCAGATCGCTGCAGGGAGCGGATGGATCAGTTCCAGCCGACGTCGCCGTCGGTGCCGGGCTCGGTGCCGGGGTCCGTTCCGGGCTCGGTGCCGGGGGCGGTACCGGGGTCGGTCCCGTTCCAGCCGACGTCCCCGTCGGTGCCGGGGGCGGTGCCGGGGTCCGTTCCGGGGGCGGTACCGGGGTCGGTGCCGTTCCAACCGACGTCCCCGTCGGTGTTCTGGGCGCCGTTCCAGCCCACGTCCCCGTCCGTGGACTGCACGCCGTTCCAGCCCACGTCCCCGTTGTCGGTCGGGGCGGCGGGGTCGGAGGGGGCCGCCGGGTCGACCGGGGCGACCGGGTTGCCGCCGTTCCAGCCCACGTCGGAGAGGGTGTGGGCGGGGCCGGCGGCGAGGGCGGGCTGGGCGAGGCCGAAGACCGTCGCGCCGAGGGCGAGCACGGTGGTCGCCGCGGCGAGTCCCGCACGGCCGGCCAGCACTCGGCGGGCTGCTCCGGTACGGGCGTTGCGTCGGTTCTTCGTCATCTTCCCCAGTCCCCTCACCACATCGACGACCCCGGCCATCCGAAGGAACGGAATGGAAGATTCCGTTTGAGGCCGACAGCGGTTCGGCGGCGGCCTCCCGGCCCTCGTTCCTTCGGTGAGACCAAATCTCCCCTGCCTGGCTCCGACGAGGTAGCTCTACGATGGCTCCGGTCTCCGCATTGCGGGTTTCCACGGGGTCTTTATCGCGCCGAACAAGTACATATCGGGCTCACGAGGTGACGGATGAATGTAGCGAAGGGTTCCGGAATGGGACAGAACGGAAGACCGATCGCGCTCCCCGCTTCTCCTGCCGAGGCACAGGCGTTCCTGCTGGACCTCGCGTCACACCTCGGCAAGCTCGCCGAGGAGGCCGCGGAGCAGGCGGCCCACTCGGCACAGACGGCGACCGCTCCCCCCGCCGCCTCCGGCGGGGCCGTGGACGGCCCGGCTGCGGACGGCCCCGGCGGCGGCCCCCCGGACGGGGGCGCCGGCCCCGGGATCCGGTACCTGCACGGCCTGGAGACGATCGGCGCGGCCATCGGCGAGGCCCTCGCGTCGGTCCGGGGGGAGATCCTCACCGCCCAGCCCGACGGGGCGCGGCCCAGCGCGGTGCTGAAGGGGGCGCTGGAATCGGTGCGCCGCCACATCGAGAACGGCATCGCGATGCGGACCCTCTACCAGCACACCACGCGCTTCGACGAGGCCACGAAGGAGTACGTGCGGGCGGTCACGGAGTACGGCGCCCAAGTCCGCACCCTGGAGGAGTTCTTCGACCGGCTGATCATCGTGGACGACACCGTCGCGTTCATCTCCGCGAACGACGACAGGACCACCGCGATCGCCGTCTCGGAGCCGACGATCGTACGGTTCCTGCGGGACACCTTCGAGAAGGCGTGGGACCGGGCGAAACCCTTCCCCTTCGTGCCGCTGCACGCCGCGAAGGCGGCGGACCAGGTGATGCCCGCGATCCGGGAGTCCATCACCCGGCTCCTCGTCGAGGGCTACTCCGACAAGGTCATCGCCCGCCGGATGGGAATCAGCGAACGTTCTTTACAGGCGCACATCGCGGCGATGAAACAGGAACTCGGCGCGCTGAACAGGCTCCAGCTCGGATACCTCCTCGGCCGCAACGAGACCACGTTCGTCATCTGACAGCCCGTCACACGCGCGCACGGCGGGCTCCCCGCGCGGGGAGCCCGCCGTGCGCGCCGGCTCTCAGTCCGTACGGCGGACCGGCTCGGGGGCCGCGCCGGAGGCCGGGGCCGGAGCGGCAGCCGCAGCTGCGGCCCCGCGGGACGGCCGGCGCGAAACGCCGACGCCCGCGAGGCAGATGGCGCCGCCGAGCAGGGTCAGCCAGGCGGGCATCTCCCCCAGGGTGGCCCAGGCGATGAGCACCACGACGGCGGGCACGGCGTACGTCGTGGCCCCCATCTTCCCCGCGGTGGTCCGGGACAGCGCGTACGACCAGGTGGTGAAGGCCAGGGCGGTCGGGCCCAGGCCCAGGTACACCATGTTCAGCACCGCCGACAGCGGGGCGTCCGGCAGGTCGGAGACGAGCTGCCCGGCGAACGGCAGGGTGAACGCCGTGCCCACGAAGCACCCGTACGTCGTCACCTGGAGCGGCGTCCCGTGCCGCAGCGCCGGCTTCTGCGAGACCACCCCCGCGCCGTACGCGAGCGCGGCGAGCAGGCAGAGCAGTACGCCCGACAGCGAGTTCCCGCCCCCGTCGGAGGTGGAGAACCCCACCACGACGGCCCCGGCGAAGGAGACGGCCATGCCGGCCATCAGGCCCGGCGGGAAGCCCTCCTTGAGGAGCCAGCCGCTGAGCAGGGCGATCACGATCGGCCCGATGTTCACCACCATCGCCGCCGTACCGGCGTCCACCTGCTCCTCGCCCCAGTTCAGGACCACCATGTACAGCCCGAACCACAGCACGCCCGAGGCCAGGATGCCCGGCCAGGCCGCCCGCGGCGGTAACGGCACCCGCCGCACCAGCAGGACGCAGCCCAGCGCGAGCGAGGCGGTGAGGAGCCGCCCCAGAGCGAGCGCCCCCGGGGCGAAGTGCTCTGCGGCGGATCTGATGGACACGAACGCGGAGGCCCACATCACCACGGTGACGGCAGCCGCGGTCAGGGCACGGTGGTCGTTCTTCAAGTCGCCAGCCTTCTGATCCATGCGGGGAACCTACTCATCCCCGCGCACGGGGGCCAGACCGCCCGGTACGGGCGTCGGTGAATCGCGCGTGACTGGCGTGAAACCGGGGGTGCGCGGCGGCCCGGCCCTTCAGCCCCCGACGTGGATGCCCGGGCGGCGGGCGGGGTCCGGTTCGTGGCTGCGGATGATCTCGCGGGTGACGGGGGCGGTGTCGCCGCGGCCGAGCAGGAAGTAGCGGACCATGTGCACCAGCGGGCTGCCCTCGGCCCAGGCGAAGTGGCAGTGCGGCCGCACCCCGGTGGCGTCCCGCAGGGCCAGCAGGACGGCGGCGATGGCGTTCGGCGCGGCCGGCGCCTCGGCGCGCAGGACCCGGTGACCGCCGACGTCGGCGCCGTGCACGGTCAGGGTGTCGCTGAAGTCGGAGGGGTCGACCACGTCGATCTCCAGGAAGAGGACGTCGGCGCGGCCCGGCACCGGGTTGACCCCGCGCTGTTCGCGCTCCTTCTCGCGGTACTCGGCGGCGTCACCGGCCTGGCGGCGGTTGGCGATGATGTTGATGGCGCCGTCGTGGGCGAGGGTCGCGTCGATGAACTGGCGGGCCTCCGCATCGAAGACGATGCGGTCGGCGCGCAGCTCGGTGGTGCGCGAGATGCGCGATATCAGCGACACGGCGATGATCCCGGCGATGAAGAACGCGGAGATGACGATGCCGTCGGGCTTGTCGACGATGTTCGCGACCAGGGCGTAGAGCAGGACGGCGGTGAGCAGCCCGAAGCCGGCGGTGGCGGTGCGCCGGCGGCGGCGCGCCACGGAGACCGTGACGGCGAAGGCGCCGGAGACCATCATGGCGAGGATGCCGGTGGCGTAGGCGCCCGCCTGTTCGTCCACGTCGGCGTCGAAGGCGATGGTGATCGCGATGCACAGGACGGTGTAGACGATCACGACGGGGCGGACCGCGCGTCCCCATTCGGGGGCCATGCCGTAGTCGGGGAGGTAGCGGGGGACGATGTTGACCAGCCCCGCCATCGCGGAGGCCCCGGCGAACCACAGGATCAGGATGGTGCTGATGTCGTACACGGTGCCGAAGGCCTCCCCCACGTGCTCGTGGGCCAGCCAGGCCAGGGCGCGGCCGTTGGCGGCGCCGCCCGGCTCGAACAGCTCGTGCGGGATGAGGACCGTGGTGACGAAGCTGGCGGACAGCAGGTAGACGCTCATCACGAGCGCGGCGGTGGTCAGCAGCCGGCGGGTGTTGCGGATCCGGGCGCGCAGGCGCTGCCCGTCGTCCTCCCCCTCGGCGGCGACCAGGGGCATCATGCTCACCCCGGTCTCGAAGCCCGACAGGCCCAGGACGAGGAGGGGGAAGGCCAGGAGTGCGGGACCCGCGAGGTCGCCGAGCCCACCGCCGCCCGAGGTGAGGGCGCCGGTCCACTCCGACCAGGCGCCGGGGGTGGTGAACACGTGGACCAGGCCGGTGCCGATGACGACCGCGTTCAGCCCGAGGAAGACGGCGACCAGGGGGATGGCGATGCTCACCGCCTCGCTGAACCCCAGCAGGAACACCCCGCCGAGGACCAGGAGCAGCACCACGGTCAGGGCGACCTCGTGCCCGTGCAGCACCGAGGGGAAGAAGGGGTTCTCCACGACGTGCACGGAGGCGTCCGCGGTCGACAGGGTGATCGTGATGATCCACGAGGTGGCCACGAAGCCGAGGAGTACGAGGACGAAGAGCTTGCCCCGCCAGAACGGCAGCAGGTCCTCCAGCATCGCCACCGACCCGGCGCCGTGCGGGCTCGCCTTCGCCACCCGCCGGTACATCGGCAGCATCCCCAGCAGGGTCAGCGCCACGATCAGCAGGGTCGCGAGCGGCGAGACCGCCCCGGCGGCGAGGGCCGCGATCGCGGGTACGTAGGCCAGGCTGGAGAAGTAGTCGACGCCCGTCAGGCACATCACCTTCCACCAGGCCTGCGGCTCGGCGTGCCCCTCGCCCGCGGCGGGGCCCACCGGCTGCACCTGGTGGCGCAGCATCCACCGCGACAGCCGGCCCGACGGCTGGGCGCGCGGGGCAGGGCTGTCCACCGCCTCCGGCATACCGGCCTGGTCGTCGGCCTTCATGTCCCCCATCAACCCTTCCCGGCTCCGGTGCACTCATACGACGGCCGCCGGTGCAGGGTCCGGCGGCGATCATCGAGTATGGGCCCGCCGCGGGGCGGGCCCGTACCGGACGGACCGGGCGGACGACCGCGCCCGGGCCCGCGCCCGGCGCCTGCCGCCGCGGGCGCCCGCGGGCCCAACCACCCCGTGGGAGCTGGGCGGAGAGCGGTCCGGCGGCGGGGTCCGCCGCCTCCGCCGGCCGCTCCCGGAGGCCGCCGCAGGGCCTCTCGCCGCACCCCGGCCGTCAGGAATCCATACGCATCCTTAACGCCGGGCGCACGGCAGCCGCGCCGCCCGGCCCGCCCGGCGCCACGTGGACGAAGACCGGCCTGCCGACACCATGGGCCGGGCAGCCGAGAGGCTCGAGCGAAGGCTGCCCGGCATGGCGCCGTATCGTTTCACCGCTCGTGCGTGGATGATCCAGTCTCACGGGTTGCGTTCCGGGGCACCCCGCCTCACCGGTGGCGCCGGCCCCGGGCAAGGACCCACGTAGCGACGTCTCTCGGGAGTGTGTGTGAACGAACGTGCATTTTTCTGGTGCCGTTCCTGTCTGCAGCCGCTTTACGTCACCAGTTCGGTGGCCGGCGGGGCGGTCGGCGAGTGGGAGGTCGACCACCAGCAGGCGGGGTCCTGCCCCAGCGGACACCTGCTGCCGCTGACGGGCACGGCGCCCCGCCCCGAAGCCCTCCCGGGCGCCCCCCGCGTCCTGCGCCCCGCCCGGGGCTGACGCCCGGGATCGGGGCAGCAGCCGTTACGAGCCGACTGCACCACCGGCTCGGCCCCGGCATCCGGCGCACGGGGCCTCAGGCGTGCTCGTCCGACGGCGGCCGGCCGGGCTGGACCGACCAGCCCGGCGGCTCGTCGCCGCCCGCCTCCTCGTCCCGCTCCGCGTCGGCGGCTGTCGGATGGATCCGGCCCGGCGCGTGGTGGACCGGGGCGTAGACGGCGTAGAGCTGCAAGGGCTCGTCACCCATGTTGGTGACGTTGTGCCAGGTGCCCGCGGGTACGAAGACCGCCCAGCCGTCCTCGACCTCCCGGTCGAAGTCGAGGCGGTCCTCCGTACGGCCCATCTGGACGCGTCCCCGGCCCGCGTCGAGTCGCAGGAACTGGTCGGTCTCCGGATGCGCCTCCAAGCCGATGTCCCCGCCCACCGGGATCGACATGAGGGTCAGCTGGAGGTACTTTCCGGACCAGGCGACCGCACGGTAGTCCGTATTGGCGAGCGTCGCCTCCTCGAGGTCGAAACTCTGCGGTTCCGGTCCGATGTCCTTGACGGCCATGCTTCTCTCCCGGTCGACGGCGGCAGTGCGCGGCGCACGGTCGCGGTGTCGCGCCGGCCCCCGTCAACCTTCCCAGAGGCCCGCGCCCCCGGCTTCGGGACGCGGCCACTCGGGTGAGACCGGCGGGGAGGACGGGCGCGAGCCGGCCCCCCCGCGGGCGGTCAGCGGTCGGAGTAGCTGAAGTCGCCCACGGTCCAGGCGGTGACGTCCTCGATCGAGACGCGGTACATGCCGCCCGTCTCCGGGATGCCCATGGCCCCCTGCAGGATCCGCGCGACGTGGAAGTGGAGGTGGGTCGGCGGCTCCTGCGACCGCGTCGCGGAGGTGAACGCGGCGGAGAACTCGCCCAGCCGGTCGGAGTCCTCCAGCACCTCCGACACCCGCTGCCGCCACACGGCTTCGGGAGCCAGCCGGCCGGTGATCACAGCGCCTCCGGCGACCACGGTCAGGGACATCTGGTTGCTCTGCCCGGACTCCACCAGGGCGGCGACGTTCACGAGCAGTGCGTCAGGCTTCGACATGGTAGGCAAGTGTACGACCCGCCCCGCGGACCGGGGGCTGTGGGCCACCCCGCCGTTGCGGGGCGGGGGCGCCGACCGGAGCCGGATTCGTTTCCGCGGGCAGCCCGTGGCGTGTGTACGCGATGCGGCCCGGCTACGGACCCGGCCGAACCCCCTCCCTGCGCAGCGCCGGTGCGGACGGGGTGGTCGCCAGGTAGCCCGCCGTCAGGGCGCGGGCCATCTCCGCGACCGTGTAGCGGGCCGCCACCGTCTCCCTGCCGGCGCGCGCCAGGCGGCGGCGGCCGTCTTCCGGCAGGGCCGCGATCCTGCGGAGGCCGTCCTCGATGCCGGCTGCGGTGGCGGTGTCCACCAGGATCCCGCTGATCCCGTCGCGCACGTAGTGGGGCACTCCCCCGCGACGGGGTCCGGCGACGGGCAGCCCCGCCTCCATCGCCTCCAGCACGGCGATTCCGAACTCCTCCTTGGCACTGGGGCAGACGTACCAGGCGGGTGCGCCGTGTCCGGGGCCGGCCAGGGCGTGCTCCAGCCGCCGGACGTCCTCGTTCGGCATCGCGGGGACGAGCGCCAGCCGGCGTGCCGCCTGGTCCCGGCCGCGGAGCAGGCGGTCGATCACGGCGCGCATCCGCTGCTCGTGGGGGTCGGGGTCGCGCGGTGCGCCTCCGACCACCACCAGTGTCGTCGTGCGCCACAGCCCGGCGGCCAGCCACGAGCGGACGAGGAGGTCCTGCTGCTTGACCGGGTGCAGCCGGCCGACGCACAGGAGCAGGGGGAGGGTCCTGTCGTCCGGGGACAGCGCGTCTGGGCGGCTGCCGTCGGCGAACAACCCGTCGAGCAGCTGCCGGCGCCGGGCGGCCTCGTTCCCCGCCGGCGCGTACGGGGCGATCCCTTCGGGCGGGGCGGGCGGGCCCTGCGGACCGTACCGGGTGCGCAGGACCGGGAAGTAGCGGAGCAGGTCGCGGGTGCCGGTCCGGCCCGGTATCGCGACCACCGTGTCGGCGCGGGCCACCAGGCGGTCGGCGCAGAAGACCCGGTGCAGGCCGTCCCGGAGGGCCCTGTCGGCCTCCTCGCTGCCGGGGCCGGCTTCGGCGTGTTTGCGCACCAGGGTGCGGTGGGGGTCGGGGGTCGCGGTGAAGAGCAGGCGGGCGCCGGTCGTGGCCGCGGCGTGCGCGAGCGCGAGAGAGGCGTCGTCCGCGTACCGCACGTGGACGACGTCCGGCGGCCGGGACAGGGAGCCCAGGAGGCGGGAGGCCCACCAGGCGAGCGCGGCCCGGTGTACGGGCCACTCGTCGGGTCGGGGCGGTCCCGGGGAGTCCACGGGCAGCCGCAGCACCCAGTGGCCGGGGCCGCGCTCGCGCAGGAGGCGGGCGTCCCGGGCGAGGGCCCGGCGGCCTGCGGCCACCACGGTGAGCACGCGGCCGATGCCGTCCCCCCGGGCCAGCTCGTCGCCCAGTGCTCCGAGGAGGACGGCGAGTCCCCCGCTCGCTCCCCGCCCGGGGGTGTCGAGGTCGCCCTGGAGCATGGTCTGCACCACGGTGATACCGCGCGGGGTGCCGTCGTCGTGCGGGTCGGGGGCGGGCGGTTCGAGCAGGATCCGCTCGTACGCGTCGCGGGCCCGGTCCGCGGCGGGCAGCCGGACCGGGCCGTCCGGCAGGAGGTGCAGGTAGCGCCAGGCGGCGTGGCGTGCCCCCCGGTCCGGGGTCACCGCGCGCGCCGCGGCCTCCCCGGCGGACAGCGGGCGCAGCCCCGCCGCTGCCGCACAGTCCAGGAGGAATGCGGTGCGGGCGGGGTCGGCCGCATCGCGCAGCAGCGCCGTCCTCAGGGTCTCCTCGGCGTACGCGGCGCCGTGGCGGCGGACCGTGTCCGGCCACATCTCGCCCATGGCGGAGGAGACGGCCGGGGCACCGGGATCGTGCGCGAGCAGCGCCTCGGGGGTGAGGGGGGCGTCGAGGCGGCACGCCCGGCGCAGCGAAGCGGCGACGGCGTCCTCCCGGCTGAATCCGGGGGCCGCGGCGGGCGGGGGGAGGAGCACGGGGCGGAACCCGTATTCGGCCTCCAGCAGCACCTCCGCGGTACCTGCGGGAGCCCCGGCCGGGCCGGGCCTCCGGCCGTCCGCACGGGAGCCCGCGAAGAAGGCCTGCCGGGACGCTGCGAGCGGGTCCGGATCCGCCGGGGGCGGCGCGGCCGGCGCGTTCCACTGCTCCGTCGTGAAGTCGAACACGGGGGCTCCCTGGTACCGAGGACGGCGACGCAGCACATTCCCGTGGCGGGGGGCTGCCGGATGCAGGCGGCCGGTGCGCGGGGCGGGGCGCGCGGGGCGGCCGGGCCGCTCCGGCGCGCCGCCGGCGCATCCGGCGGCGCCGCGGGCCCGGAAGTGGGGGTATGCCTCGCGTCGTGGTCATCAGCCCCCCGTTCCTGTCCCATGCCGCTCCCCTGTCCGTTCTCGCCGCCGCACTGCGCAGGCGGGGAGCGGACGTGTTCTTCGCCTGTACGGAGGCGTTCGGGGACCTGGCTGCCGGCGCGGGGGTCCGCTTCGTCCCCCTGAGCGTCTCGCGCAACGCGAACACGGGAGTGGCCGAGGCGACGGCTCAGGGTGCCGCGGAGTCCGCGCGGCTGGCGGAGTTCCTGGAGGCCACCAGGCTCGGCGCGGTCCGCACCCTGACCGTGCAGGCGCTCCACCGCCGGGCGGACATGCTGGCCGATCCCGATGCCGTGTACACCGGGCTGCGCGCCCTCGACGAGCGCCTCCGCCCCGACTGGTACGCGGTGGACCAGCTCTCCTACTCCGCGACGCTCGCCCTGCACTGCATGCGGGCGCGGTACGCCACGTACTGCCCGGGGCATCCCACGTACATCCCGGGCGCGCCGGAGCACCTGTTCGGCGTCCCCTACGACTGGCCCGCCGCCCTGCGCCCGGACCCGGCGGAGCTGGCACCCCTCCGGCGGGCCGCGGAGGACAACGACCGGGTCTTCACGGACCTGTTCGAGTCGTTCCGGCTCCGCGCTGCGCCCGGTGCGCCCGGTCCGGGCCGTGCCTTCGCGCTGGCGTCCCCCCGTGCGGTCGTGTACGCGTACCCGCAGCTGCCCTGGCTGCCCGAGCCCCCGCCGGGGCCGGAGCACATCTTCGCCGGGCACATGGCCGGCCGGCCCGCTCCGCTCGATGACGCGTGGGCGGGGAGGCTGCGGCAGCTGCGCCGCAGGGCCCACAGGGTCGTCCTGCTGGCGCTGGGCACCTTCCTGTCGGCGCGCGACGACGTCCTGCGCGCCGTGGTGTCCGGGGTCCTCAGGGCCACCACCCGCACCGCCGTGATCGCCTCGGCCGGCGCACGGGCCGCCGCGCTCGCCGACCTGGCCGGCGAGCGCGTCCTCGTGTTCCCGTCCGTCCCGCAGCAGGCCCTGCTGCCGCACGTGGACGCGATGGTGCACCACGGCGGGAACAACTCCTTCACCGAATGCCTGCGTTCCGGGGTACCCGCGCTCATCCTGCCGTTCTCCAGCGACCAGTTCGCCGTCGCCCGGGACGCGGAGCGCACCGGCGTGGCCCTCGTCCGGGACCCGAACCGGCTGGCGGCGGAGGACATCCCCCAGGCGCTCGACACCTTGTACACGGTCATCGGGCCCAGCGCGGCCGGCTGGGCCCGCCGCCTCGGCGGCGCGGGCCCGGACCACGCGGCCGGCCGCCTGCTGGAGCTGATGCGGCGGCCGGACCCGGCGGCCCCGCCCCCGCCGCCTGCCGGGCGACAGGTGCCGACGGCTGTGCCGCGGCGGGGGTGACCGCGGCGGCACCCGGGCCGGGTCACAGGGTGAGCAGGGCGCGGGTGGCGGCCGCGGAGCCGGCGAGGGGTCTGAGGGCGAGGCGGACCAGGGCGCGGGGGTTGTCGTCCCCGGCGATGCGGTTGGCGCTGAGCTCCCCGCAGGCGGCGCACTGGTGGATGATCATCCATTCGCCGTCGGGGCGGACGGTCATGCCCAGTGCCTCCATCCGGCCTCGGCAGTCCGCGTCGCGGTCGCCCGGGATCTTCCGGTCGACGTGCAGGCTGGCCAGGCAGTTGGGGCAGTGGTTGCGGTGTGCGGTGCCGGGTGCGTCCAGGGGGACGTCCAGGCGGCAGGAGGTGCACCGGAAGGCGCGGGACCGGTGGCCGCCCCGGGTGTGCAGGACGTCCTTGCGCCGCTGCGGACGGCGGTCGCGGCGGTTGCTGTTGTGGCGTGACACGGGTGTCGCTCCCTTCCTGTCGGGGCGGTCAGAGGGTTCCGAACGCTTCGAGCGGGAAGGGGGGTTGGGCCAGCGGGCGGACCGCCGTGCGCATCAGGATGAGCTGGTTGTCGTCCCCGCAGACCGGGCTGGAGGTCAGCTCGTCGCAGCGTACGCAGCGGTGGACCACCCGCCAGTCGCCCGTGCGGAGCACGGCGATGGCGATCGGGGACATCCGGCCCGCGCAGTCGCTCGGGCCGCCCTCGACGTGGTCGAGGACGTGCCGGGATTGCAGGCAGGACGGGCAGTGGTTGCGCGGCGCGCCGTCGGCGGCGTAGGCGGACACGGTCAGCCCGCACCACGCGCAGGCGAAGGTGCTGAGGTTGAGGGTGTTGTTGCTGGTGCTGGTGTTACTGGTGTTGGGGTTCGACACCCGGGTGCTCCTTGCTGGGAAGTCGGTCGCGACAGCAAGAGCAGGCCGAGTGGCCTCGTCGAAGGGTGGCCCGTACACACCACCGTACGGCGGACGGGCAGGTCAGAGCACCGGAGGACACGTCCGGCAGCGGCCCGCAGGAGCGGGCGGCAGAAGGCTGCGGAGGACGGTTACGCGGTACCGCGAGGCGCACTCGGCGCGGGCCGGGTCATCAACACCCCATTTCCGGGACCGGTCAGGCCCCAACGGACTTCAGAACGACCCGGCCAGGCTAACAACGCCCCTCCCGGCACCGCCAACGCATTTACGGCAGGGGGCCGATGCCGCCGCGGGACGGGACGGGCGGGACGGGGCGCGGCATCGCAGCGGCGGCGGTTACATTCGACGGGCACGTCACCACGTACCCGGGACAACGGACAACGGAGGCCGGCGGATGACCGTCGACGGATTCAAACTGCTCGCTGACGCGCACGACTACCTGCTGACCGCCGTACGGGGTGTCCCCGCCGGCGCCTGGGGCGATCCGACCCCGTGTGCGGAGTGGACGGTGCGCCAGGTGCTGAACCACGCCCGGCTCGACCAGCAGGCCCTGACCATGCAGATCTCCGGGGTGGCGCCCGCGGGGGACCCCTTCGACCCGGCGGACGCCCTCGGCGGCGACCCGGCCGCCGAGCTCGCCGCGGTGCTGCGGGCGGCGGCCGCGGCCTGGGAGTCGGAGCGGGACGCCGAGAGCGTGCCGACCCCGATGGGCCCGATGCCGGCCGCGTCCGGCGCGGCCGCAGGGGCGCTCGACGCAGCCGTCCACGCCTGGGACATCGCCCGGGCCACCGGCCAGGACCTGCCGCTGACCGAGGAGCTCGCCGAGGGGCTGGAGGAGATCGCGGCGCAGCTCGTCGACTTCGTGCGCGACTCCTTCGGGAAGTACGCCCCGCCGGTCCCGGTGGCGGCAGACGCGGGCCGGGCGGCGGCGCTCCTCGCCTTCACGGGGCGCGACCCCCACTGGTCCCGGCCCGGCGGCCCGGCGGTGGCTTCATAGCTTGAATGCGGGACCGCCCGCAGAGGGGCCGCGGGATGCCCGGTGTGCAGCATTCGCCCTGCTCGTCAAGGAAACCGGGGTTGCGGGATCGTTAAGTCTTCCTATCTTGACGGAGCTCAGACAAGCGGAGTTGACTGCCTCCACTTCGGCCGGAACCAGCACGGCCGCATGGAGAGGTTCACGACTTGAACGCACACCGGTACCGCCCCGCCGCCCTCGTCTGCACCGCTGCCGCGGGGCTGCTGGCCCTCGGCGGGTGCGGGGCCCCGGACGGCGGCGGGGACGGCGGGACCGGCGGCGGGGCGGTCACGATCGGGCTGTTGCTGCCCGAGCGGGAGGCCGCCCGCTACGAACGGTTCGACAAGCCGCTCATCGAGAAGAAGGTCGGCGTCCTCACCTTCGGCAAGGGCAGGGTCGTCTACGCCAACGCACAGGGCGACCCCGCCGAGCAGGACGCCCAGGTCGACGAGATGATCGGCGCCGAGGTGGACGCCCTGGTCATCGGCGCCGTGGACGCCAGGGCCATCGCGGGCGCGGTGGGGCGGGCCAAGGCCGCCGGGATCCCCGTCGTCGCCTACGACCGGCTGGCAGAGGGACCCGTCGACGCGTACACGTCCTTCGACAACGAGGACGTCGGCAAGGTGCAGGGCCTGGCCCTGCTCGACGCCCTCGGCGGCAAGGCCGGCAGCAGCAGCAGCAGCAGCCGGATCGTCATGGTCAACGGCGCGGTCACCGATCCGAACGCCGCCTCCTTCCGTACCGGCGCGCTCTCCGTCCTCAAGGGCAAGGTGGCGATCGGCAAGGAGTACGACACCGACGGCTGGAAGCCGGAGACCGCCCGCAGCCACATGGCGTCCGCGATCGCCGCCCTCGGCGGGGACTCCATCGCCGGGGTCTACTCCGCCAACGACGGCATGGCCGGCGGCGTCATCGAGGCCCTCAAGGCCGCCGGCGTGAGCCCGCTGCCCCCGGTCACCGGCCAGGACGCCGAACTGGCCGGCGTCCAGCGGATCGTGGCGGGCGACCAGTACATGAGCGTCTACAAGCCGTACGCCGGCGAGGCCGCGGCCGCCGCGGAACTCGCCGTCCTCCTCGCCCGGGGCGAGCGGATCGACGGCCTGATCAACCAGCTGGTCGACAGCCCGACCAACAAGCGGGTGCCCGCCGTACTCCTGCCCGGCATCCCGGTGACCAGGAAGACGGTGGGGGCCACCGTGGTCCAGGACGGGATCTACACGGTCGAGGAGATCTGCACCCCTGAACTCAGGGCCGCCTGCAAGGAGATCGGGCTCCAGTAGCGCGCGGCCGGCGCCCCGGACGGACGGCCGCGGCCGCACCCCGGCCGCGGGGGCCGGGGGCGGACCGCGGCCGCCGGTGGGGGGTTCGGGGAAGGGGATCAGAGGAGGGGGGTCACCCGCAGTCGCCGGTGAGCCGGGTGACCCCGACCCAGACCTGTCCGTTGTAGTTCACGTTGACGTTGGTCCCGCCCGTACCGCGGGTGTGGCTGGCCCAGACCGCCTGGCCCGAGGCGTTGTAGATGACGAAGTTCCCGTCGCTCTGGTACACCGCCCGGTTGCCGCCGCTGCCGTAGGTGTGGGAGGCCCAGCACACCCCCCGGTTGTTGCCGTAGAGCACCAGGTTGCCGTCGGCCTGCATCACCAGCCGGGCGTACCCGTACCGGGTGCTGCTCTCGATCTGGCTGCCCGCCCACAGGGTGGAACCCCTGTTGAGGTGGTCGCCCGTGGTGCCCGTCGCATCGGCGGACGCCGTCCCGGCGACGCCCAGCAGGGACGTCAGGGCGAGGGTCAGCGCTGCTGCTGCGGTCCTGCCTCGGTGCATGGTCGAGCCTCTCGTGTCGTGGAGGGTGCTGCGGACGGACCGACTCTCGGATGCGGGGCGGTGCGCGGTCCACGTCATTCGACGAGGTTCGAAAGACGTGGACGCGGCCTCAGCCGCGCAGTAGGAGTGATCCCAGCGGGGTCACCGCGTGCAGGACCGTGTTCCGGTGCCGGGTCGAGCTGATCAGGCCCGCCGTACGCAGCACCGCCGTGTGGTGGCTGACCGACGCCTGGGACATTCCCACCAGGCGGGCGAGTTCCGACGTGCTGAGGGAGGACTCCGCGGTGTACTGGAGGATTTCCGTGCGGGTGCGGCCCATCAGGGGGCCGAGCCTGCCGCCCGCAGCCCCTTCCGCGGAATCGGGCCGGCGCGCCGGATAGGTGAGGACCGGGGGAAGTTCCGGATCGAGCAGCGAAACCGGATAGCGCGTACGGAATAAGGTCGGTACGAGCAGCAGCCCACGGCCGTTCAGGTGCAGTTCCTGGTTGACGGAATACTGGACCTCAAGCACGGGCGGATGCCACCGCGTGTTCGGCCCGAGGCCCGAAAGGATTCCCTCGATTCCGGATTCTCCGGCCGCTTTCACCTGTGCCTCGTATTCCACCCGGACGGTATGGGACATGACCTGCTCCAGGGGCGCCACGGCAGCCTCGTAGTATCCGCGCATCGCCCGGGCGAGCCCGCGCAGCGCGCCGGCCCGGCCGGCTCCGAGGTCCCCCGCCCAGGCGGGGAGGGCGCCTCCCGCCGAGAGGGCGGCCAGGTCGCTCCGCAGGTGGCGGGCGGGGGTGGCGGTCAGCGCGTCAAGGCCGTGCTCGAAGCCCAGGACCCCGTCGGAGGGCGTGAGGAAGTCGGGGAAGTACCCGTACGGGCGCACCAGGGGAAGGAGCGTCCGCAGGTTCTCGGCCTGTCCGGCCCGCACGTCCCGCGCCCAGCACCCGGCCGCCGGACTTCTGGCGGGGTGCTGCAATACCCGCAGGCTCAGCACCGTTTCCCACAGCGGATCGGGCCGGCAGGCCACACTCGTGCGCGCCAAGTCGGCACCCGTGAAATGAATACGCAGCAGCATGTCCCGCCCCCTGGATGAGCCCGAAAGTCCACGGCGCGTTCCGGGCCGGGCTTTCCCCCTCACCGGCCGGCCGTGTGCCCACCATATTGCGCCGATACCGCACCGGGTTTTCCAGGCGCTTTTGCGCCTTTCACGGGAAACCCGCCGGGCCGGTTCCGGCGGGGCGGGGCACCTTCGGGACGCCGGTGCGCTGATCGCCCCCTTGCCGGCTCCCCCGGGGCGCCGGCGGATCCGCGGTGCCGGGCGCCGGAGACCCTCTACGGCCGGGCGTGGTGGTCCAGCAGGCGGGTGAGCAGCTGCGTGAACTGTTCGCGCTCGGCGGGGTCCAGGGGGGCGAGCAGTTCTTCGTGGAGGGCGTCCAGGGCCTCGTCGAGCCGGTGGAGGCGGCGGCGGCCCTCGGCGGTGGCCGTGATGACGTTGCGGCGGCGGTCGCCGGGGTCGGGGGCCCGGTCGACGAGGCCGCGGTCGGACAGTTCGTTGAGCACGCCGACCATGTCGCTGCGGTAGATGCCGGTGCGCCCGCTCAGTTCCGCCTGGCTGCCGGGGCCGTGCTCCTCCAGGGAGGCGAGTACGGCGTAGTGCCACTTGCGGGCGTCCAGGCGGCTCAGCCCCTCGCTGACCAGCCGGTCCGACTGCGCGGACACCTGGGCCAGCAGCCGGCTCGTGCGCCGGCGCAGCCGCACCGGGGTTCCCGGCCGGCCGTCGGGTGTGTCTGGGGTTTCAGCGGGGCTGGTCATGGTCCCACCCTACCCCGTTGCGTTAGTCACACTAACGATGTACGTTCATCCCTGTCGAAATCGTTAGTGCCATAAACGTTAGTGTCACCAACTGAGTGGAGACCGCCATGACCGGCACCACCGCCCAGCCCTTCGGCGCCGCCCTCGTCGGCCAGACCGAAAAGGCCCTCAACGCGATCCTGGACCGGCAGCTCGCCGCCACCGGCATCACCGAGCCGCAGTGGGTGACCCTCACCCTGACCGTGACCGGCACAGCGGGCGGCGGGGACGTGGACCGGGAGGAGCTCGTGCGCCGGGTCAGCCGCACGACGAGGTCCGGCCGGGCGGCGGTGGCCGAGCGGATCGCCGAACTGACCGCCGCGGGGCTGCTGGACGAGGCCGGCGGGGGCCGCGTCCGGGCGAGCGACGCCGGGCGGGCGCAGTGGCAGCAGGTCCGGACCGCCCTCGCCCCGGTCACGCAGGGGCTGTGGGGCGACCTGCCCGCCGGGGACCTGGCCGCCGCCGCCCGGGTCCTGAACGCCGTCCTCCAGCGGGCCGACGCCGTACTGGGCGGGGCGGCCGCGGCGGCCGGGGCCGCCGAGGCCTGAGCGGCGCACCAGCGCGCGGCTTCGGGGGCGGGAGGCGGGGAGCAGGCAGGCGGACCGGTCAGCCCCGGTCGCGCAGGACCTCTCCCGGGCTCGTGCCGTACGCGGCGCGGTGGGCTGCGGCGAAGCGGCCCTGGTGGGCGAAGCCCCAGCGGTTCGCGACCCCGGTGACGGTCGTGGCGGCGGGATCGGCGGCCTTCAACTCCTCGTGGGCGCGGCCGAGCCGGACCCGCCGGAGGTGGGCGAGGGGGGTCGTGTCCGCATGGCGGGCGAAGGCGTACTGGACCGCCCGCGGGGTGACCGGGACGGCCGCGGCGATCTCCGCGAGGCCGATGTCGCGGTGGGCGTTGTCCTCGATGAACCGGACCGCCCGGCGCAGGGTGTCGTTGTGGGCGTCGCGCAGGTCGCGGCGGTGCGGGTCCGGGGCGTGGCGGACGGGGCCGCGGACGGCGGTGGGGAGGGTGGTGAGGGTGACGGCGGCGAGGTGGCGGACCGCGGTGCCCATGATGAGCGGGGAGGCGGCGGCCGCCGGTTCTGCCGCCAGTGCCCGTACGTGCGCCGTCGCGGCCGCGAGGAGGCGGTGGGCCTCGGCGGACAGGGGGCGGCTGCCCGACAGGCGCGGGACGGGGCCCGCGTCCGGGCCCGCGATATCGGTGCGGGCCCGGTCCAGGAGCCGGGTGGAGAAGGACGTCAGGCTGTACCGGGCCGCGCGGACCTCGCCCGCGTAGGGCCGGTCGGGCGGGGCGATGAGGAAGGTCGAGCCGGGGCCGAAGGCGTGCTCACCGTGCTCACCGGAGGTGTGGACCCCTTCGGCGACCTGCGCGAGGACCACCTGCTCCAGCGGCCCCGCGTCGAAGGACATGGTGTACCCGAACGCGAGCTCGTCCAGCATCAGGTCGCCCACCGCACGGCGCGAGATGCTGGCCCGCCGGTCCTCGGGGCGCCCCCCGATGGTCATGGGCGTATAGGCCTCGGACAGGAACGCCTCGGTCTCCGCCAGGTCCCCGCTCTCGAACGACGAGCCCTCCGACACCGCCTACCTCCTTGCTGCCCCGTACCACCCGCACGCAGGCCCGCCTGGGCGGGCGCAGCAGCGGTGAGAGCCGGATGCCCTCACTGCGGACCGTACGCCCCTCCCCCGGCCGGGCACACACCGCGCCTGCCCTCGGAGCCCGGGCAGCCGGGCGACGGCCCTCAGTCCCGCCTCTCCGGGCCCCGCGGTGCCGGGTCGGCCAGGGTGAGGGTGAGGCGCCGTCCACGCGTGGCCACGCGGCCCGGCCTCCCCTGCCGCGGGCCCCGGTCGGGGCCGAAGGGCGATCATCGTAGGTGACCCCTGCGCGGGGTGGTCGCTGTGCGCGGTGGTCACTGCGCCGCGTGGTCACCTCGCAGGCTGAGCGGGCGCATGTCCGTCCAGACCTCGTCGATCCTCGCCAGGCAGGCCTCGCGCGGGGCCACCGTGCCCTCCTGCCGCCAGCCCGCCGGGAGTTCGCGGCCGGCCGGCCAGAGGGAGTACTGCTCCTCGGTGTTGACGACCACGGCGAAGAGCTCTTCTCGTTCTGCGCGCTCTGCGGGCTGTTCGGTGGTCAGGGGTGACTGCTGCGGGTCGGTCATCGTCTTCGCTCCGGGTTCGGGTGGGTGCTGGTGCTGGTCAGGAGGTGAGCTGTCGGTCTGCCGCTGCCTGGAGGGCGTCCTTGTCGCCGTGGATGACGGCGTCGGGTATCGCGTCGGGCAGGTGGTCCTCCAGCAGGCGGACCGTCTCGTACCTGTGGGCCGTCAGGGCCAGGAGCAGGGTGCACAGGCCGGCGGTGATCACGAGGAGGGCGGTGCCGCGGCCGGTGCCCGTGCCGGTGAACGCGCCGACGGTGTCGGCGAGGGCGCCGCCGGTGGCGAGCAGGGGCTCGAAGACGTGCTCGGACAGGGGGCCCGCCGTCAGGAACCCGGCGGGGACCATCGCCCAGCTGCACATCAGGGTGGTGGCGATCACCCGCCCCTGGAGTTCCAGCCCGACCTTCGCCTGGACCAGGGACATCCAGTGGGTGTTGAGGAAGGCGGTGGCCAGGCCCATGCCGAACAGGCCGAGGGCCGGGAAGGCCGGGTGCGGGCGCAGGCCGATGACCAGCATGGAGAGGCCGATGAGGCCCATCGCCCCGATGATGCCGGTGGTCCTGCGGGGGAAGCCGCCCCAGACCGACATGACCAGGCCGCCCGCCAGCAGGCCCGCGCCGCTGCCGGCGAGTACGAGGCCCAGCGTGGCGGTGCTGCTGAAGGAGAGGACGAGCGGGGTGGCCAGCACCTCCACCATGCCGAACATGAAGTTGAGCACGGCGGTGACGGCGATGATGGACACCAGGCCCCTGCGCTTGGCGATGTAGCGCCAGCCGCCCAGGACTTCGCGGCCGAAGGACTCCTCGCGCCGGTTGAACAGGCTCGCGGGGAAGCGGACGGCCAGGGTGGCCGTGATGGCGACGGCGAAGGTGGCGAGGTCGATCAGGACGATGCCGCGCAGGCCGATCACCGCGGCGAGCGCGCCGCCGAGCAGCGGGCCGAGGACGGTCGCCCCGGCCGTGCCCAGCTGGGCTATGCCGTTGGCCCTGCCGTAGTACCGCTTGGGGACGAGCTGGGTGATGGCCGCCGCGAAGGCCGGCTGCTGGAAGGCGTTGGCGACGGCTCCGAGGGTGACCGCGGCGTACACGTGCCAGAGCTGGAGCCCGCCCGTCCACAGGAGCGCGGCGAGCCCGACGGTGCCGCAGGCGGCGGCGGTGTCGGCCGCGGCCATGACGCGGCGCCGGGAGAAGCGGTCGGCGACGGCTCCGGCCACGGGGGCGAGCAGCACGGCGGGGAGCAGCGCCAGCATGGACACCAGGGCGAACAGCGAGACGGAGCCGCTGCGCTGGTACACCCACAGGCCGAGCGAGAAGCCGGTGAGGCCGGTCCCGATCAGGGAGGCCGCCTGGCCCGCCGCGATGATGCCGAAGGAGCGGAGGGAGGGGGCCCGCCCGGGTGCCGGTACGGGCAGCCCTGCGAGCGGGGTCGCCCGTCCGGTCCGGTCGGAGGCGGAAGCGGAGGCGGAAGCGGAGGCGGAAGCGGAGGCGGAAGCGGAGGCGGAGGCGGAGGCGGAAGAGGAGGCTGCTGACGCAGCGGGTGAGGGTACGGGAGCGGGTGCGGGATCCTCTCGGGGCGGGGTGTGCTGCGGGGCTCCGGCTGCCGGGTGCGGGGCGGCGGTGAGGATCTCGACCAGGTCGGCGGCCTGGTGCTTCTGGAAGTAGTGGCCCGCCCCCTTGATCACGTGGAGCCGCACCTCGTCCGTGAAGTGGTGCCACTCGGACACGCGCTCCTCGTACAGCTCGGTGGCCCGGTCGCGGTCGCCGATGACGCAGTCGACGGGGGTCTTGAGCTTGGTGAACTCCGGGTCCCGGTAGACGGCCGAGTAGTAGTCCTCGCCCTCCTGGGTGTCCCGGAGGAACACCCGCATGGCGAAGTCCTTCTCCTGCTCGCTGAGCACGTCGGTGAAGAAGCCCATGGCGCGCAGGAAGTCCAGGGCCTGGCGGCGCGAGGTCCAGCGCTCCATCGGGAACTTCTCGCGGACCCAGCGCGAGAAGCGCCCCGGCAGCCGCGGGGCCGGGAAGTGGCCGCCGATGACGATGCGGTCGACGTCGACGCCGTCGTCCTCCAGGAGGCGGGCCACGGCCATCGTGGTCGCGCCGCCCATGCAGTGCCCGTACAGCGTGACCGGGCCGCTGACCTGCTCCTTGACGGCGTCGGCGCAGGCGCGGGCCAGCTCCGGCAGCGGGAGCTGGGGCTCCTCGGTGCGGTTGACGTCGTGGCCCGGCGGTTCCAGCGCCCACAGGGCCGTGCCCGCGGGCACGGCGGCGGCGAGGGCCTGGTAGGTGATGGCACCGCCCCCGGCGAAGGGGATGCACACCAGCGAGCGGGCCGTCGGGCCGGTCTGCGGGGTGAGCAGGTGCAGCAGGCCCTGCGGCTGCCGGCCGCCGGGCTCGTCGGCGCCGAGCTCCTGGAGTTCGGCGAGCGCTGCGAGTCCGGCGACGGTGGGGTTGCGGAACAGGTCGAGGACGCCGATCTCCACCCCGTTCTCCCGGGCGGCCCTGACGGCCAGGACGGCCTTGAAGGAGTCGCCCCCCAGGTCGAAGAAGCTCTCGTCCACGCCCACGGAGTCGACGGCGAGGATGTCCGCCCACCGCCGGGCCAGCGCCTCCTCCCTGGGGGTGCGCGGAGCGGCGCCCGCGCTGCCGGCGCGCCGGGCGCTCCCCGGGGCCGGCAGGGCCCGGCGGTCGGTCTTGCCGTTGGGCGTGAGCGGCATGACGGGCAGCACCGTGAAGGCCGCGGGGACCATGTAGTCCGGCAGGGTGCGGCGCAGGAAGGCCCGCCATGCGGCGAGGTCCGGTTCCGCCGCCCCCGGGCGGAGGGTGACGTAGGCCGCCAGGGTCTTCTCCCCGGAGTCCTCGCGGACGGTGACGGCGACGTCGCGGACCAGCTCGTGTGCGCCGAGCGCCTTCTCCACCTCGCCGAGTTCGATGCGGAAGCCGCGGACCTTCACCTGTGCGTCGTTGCGGCCGAGGAGTTCGATGCTGCCGTCGGGGCGCAGGCGCGCCAGGTCGCCCGTGCGGTACATGCGGGCGCCGGGCGCGGTGGCGAAGGGGTCCGGGACGAAGGCGGCCGCGGTGGCGGCGGGCTGCGCCGCGTAGTCGCGGGCCAGGCCGTCGCCCGCGATGCAGAGCTCCCCGACGACCCCGGCGGGTACGGGCTGCAGGGCCCGGTCCAGGACGTAGGCGCGGGTGTTGCGGATCGGGCGCCCGATGGTGATGTCGCCGGGCGCGTCGATGCGGACGGCGGTGGAGTAGACGGTGGTCTCGGTGGGCCCGTACAGGTTCCAGACCTCGGCGGCCCGGTCCCGCAGGGAGTCGGCGAGCTCGCGCGGCAGCGCCTCGCCTCCGCTGAGGGCCTTGAGGCCCGGCAGGCCCTGCCATCCGGAGGCGAGCAGGAGCTTCCAGGTCGCCGGGGTGGCCTGGAGGACCGTGGCGCCCTCGGCGTGGAGGAGCGACGCGAGGCGTTCCGCGTCCTGGGCGTCCTCGCGGGTGGCGAGGACGACGCGGCCGCCGACGGTGAGCGGTGCGAACAGCTCGAACACCGAGATGTCGAAGGCGAAGGTGGTGACGGCCAGGAGGACGTCCGAGGCGTTGATGCCCGGTTCGCTGGTCAGGGAGCGGATCAGGTTGACCACCGAGCGGTGCGTGATCCGCACGCCCTTGGGCCGCCCGGTGGATCCGGAGGTGTACAGGATGTAGGCGAGGTGCTCCGGGGTGGGGGCGGGGCGTCGGACGGCGTACGGGCGGGCGGGGCCCCCGCCAGGGCTCTCGACGCCATCGGCCGCATCCGCAGCGTCCGGGGCTTCGAGGGCGTCAAGCACTTCGAGGGCTTCGAGGGCTTCGAGGGTGAGGACCGGTCCGTCGAACTCCGCGAACGCCCCGGCCAGCGAGGACTGGGTGACGACGGCGGCGGCCGCGGAGTGGCCCAGGATGTACGAGCGCCGCTCGTCCGGGTAGGCCGGGTCCAGCGGTACGTACGCACCGCCCGCCCCGAGGACGCCGAGCAGGGCGGCGGGCAGCTCGGTCGTGCGCTCCAGGCACACACCGACCGGGGTGTCCGGGCCGATGCCCCGGGCGGTCAGCCAGCGGGTGATCCGGTCGGCGCGCTCCTCCAGCCCGCGGTAGGTGAGGGCCTCCCCGGCACCGCGGACGGCCGTGGCGTCCGGGGTGCGGCGGGCCTGCTCCCGGACGAGTTCGTGGAGCAGGGCGGGCGCGTCGGCCTGCGGGGCGGGCTGCCACTGGTCGAGCTGCTGGCGCAGCTCGTCGCCGCCGAGCATCACGGCGTCCTGGAGGAGGGTTCCGGGGGCCTCGGTGAAGGCCCGGGCCAGGTTCTCCAGGTGGCTCAGCAGCCGGTCGGCGGTGCGGGCCTCGAACAGGTCGGTGTTGTACTCCAGCCGGCAGTCCAGGACCTCGTCCCGCTCGTAGACGTACAGGGCCAGGTCGACCTGGGAGGTGTCCAGGTCGAGCGGGAGCCACTCGGTCTCGGCGCCGGGGATCCGCAGCGCCTTCTCGGGCAGGTTGAGCAGGTTGAACATGACCTGGAAGAGGGGGTTGCGGCTCAGGTCCCGGGGCAGCCGCAGGGCCTCGACCAGCCGCTCGAAGGGCAGGGCCTGGTGGGCGTACGCCTCCAGGGCCGTGGTGCGCACCCCGGTCAGCAGCTCCTCGAAGGACTGCGTGCCGCGGAGGGTGGAGCGCAGGACCACGGTGTTGAGGAACAGGCCGACCATGTCCTCCTGTTCGGCACGGGTGCGGCCGGCCACGGGGGTGCCCACCAGGATGTCGCGCTGGCCCGACCAGCGGAACAGCACGGTCTGGAGCACGCCGAGCAGGGTCATGTACAGCGTCGCCCCGTGCTTGCGCCCCAACTGCCGCAGTGCAGAAGTCAGTTCGGGCGACAGGGTGCGGGCGGCCACGGCTCCGCCGAAGGTCTGGACCGGGGGCCGGGGCCGGTCGGTGGGCAGTTCGAGGGCGCGCGGGGCGCCTTCCAGGCGCGCGGTCCAGTAGGCGAGGTGGGCGCTGCCCGATGCCGCGACCTGCCCGCGCTCCCACAGCGTGTGCTCGCGGTACTGCTGCGGCAGCGGCGGCAGGGGCGGGGGTCCGCCGGCGAGGAAGGCGGCGTAGAGGGCGGACAGCTCCCGGCCGATGACCGACAGGGACCAGCCGTCGGAGACGATGTGGTGCATGGTCAGGGCGAGGATGTGGTGGTCCTCGTCCACGGCGATGACCGCGGGGCGGAACAGCGGCCCCTGCTCCAGGTCGAACGGGGCGCGTCCCAGCCGGTGCAGCAGGCGCAGCGCGTCCTCCTCGCGCTCCTGCGCGGTACCGCCTTCGGCGCGGAGTACGGGCAGCTCCACCGGTGCCGCCTCCCGCACCTCCTGGACGGGCTCGCCGTCGGGTGCGGGGAAGACCGTGCGGAGGGCTTCGTGGCGGCTGACGAGGGCGTCGAGTGCAGCGCGCAGGGCCGCGGGGTCGAGTGATCCGCGCAGCCTGATGCCGGCCGCGATGGCGTAGGCGGCCGCCGAGTCGGCGTGGACGTGGTCGAGGAACCACAGGCGCCGCTGGGCGAAGGAGAGGGGCAGGGGCGCGTCCTCCGCCGGGCCGGCGGCCACAGCGCTCGCAGCGGTCTCGGATGCGGCTACGGGTACGGAGGCCGGTGCGGGCAGGGCTGCTGATGCCGGTACCGGAGCCGTACCGGGGCCGTGGCGGGCGACCAGGCCGGCGACGGTCGGTTCCGCGAAGAGGGCGTCCAGCGACACCTCCATGCCGCAGGCCGCGCGCAGGCGGGCCGCCAGCTGGGTGGCCATCAGGGAGTGGCCGCCCAGGTCGAAGAAGTCGTCGTGGACTCCGACGGGGGCGACGCCGAGCAGGTCCTCCCAGAGGGCGGCGACCGCGGCTTCCGCCGGGGAGCGCGGGGCGGTGTACCCGGTCGTGATGCCGGGCCGCTGGAAGAGCGGTTCGCCGCCGGGTACCGGGGCGTCCGGCACCTCGGCACCCGGCGCGTGGGCGTCCGCCTGCTCAGCGGTCCCGTACAGCCCGGTGTCCCCTCCGGGGGAAGGCCGCGCACCGGGGGCGGCGGGCCGCCGGGCGGGCACCCAGTACGACTGCTCGTCGAACGCGTACGTGGGCAGGGCGATCTTGCGGCCCGGTGACGCCACGCCGAAGGCGGTCCAGTCCACCGGGGCGCCGGCCAGCCACAGGCGGCCGATGCCCTCCAGGTAGTACCGGTAGTCGTCCCGCTCGTGCCGCTCGTCCCGGCCGTCCCGTGCTGCTGCGCCGCCGCGGGGCATCAGCGGGACCGCGCGGGCGGGGTCCAGGCCCTGGCGGCGCAGGAGTCCGCTGAGCGTGCGGCCGGGGCCGGCCTCCGCGGCGACCGCGCCGGATCCGGTCAGCAGCCGGGCGCAGTCGGCGAAGCGGACCGGTTCGCGCAGGTGGGAGGCCCAGTACGCGGGGTCGACGGCCTGCTCGGCCGTGATCCAGGTGCCGGTGGTGTTGGAGAGGTAGGGCAGGGTCGGCGGGTGCAGGCCGACGGTGCGGACCAGCTCCTCGAAGGCCTCCGCCGCGGGCTGCACCATCGCGGAGTGGAAGGCGTGGGAGGTGTCCAGCTCCCGGGTCTCGACCCCCTGGTCCAGCAGGTGCGCGCACAGGTCGCGGACCGCGGCGGCGGGGCCCGCGACCACACAGCTGTCCGGCGTGTTGACGGCGGCGAGCGAGACCTCGGGCCCGAGCAGGGCGCGTACGGCCTCCTCGGGCAGCGGGACGGCGGCCATCACGCCCGCGGGCAGGTCCTGCACCAGGCGGCCGCGGGCGGCGACCAGACGCAGTCCGTCCTCCGGGGAGAACACCCCCGCCACACAGGCCGCCACGTACTCGCCCAGGCTGTGCCCGGCCATGGCGGCGGGCCGGATACCGCGCCGCAGGAGCGAGCGGGCGAGCGCGTACTCGACGGTGAACAGGGCGGGCTGGGTGAGCCAGGTCTGCGCCAGCTCCTTGTGGGCGCGCTCCCGGTCACCGGGCCCGGGGTGCAGCAGGGTGCGCAGGTCCAGGCCCAGCAGCGGGCGCAGGACCTCCGCGCACGCGTCGACGGTGCGCCGGTACTCGGCGTCGTGCGCGTACAGCCCGGCGCCCATGGCGGCGTACTGGGCGCCCTGGCCGGGGAAGAGCAGGGCGATGCCCTCCGCGGTCTCCGGCGCCTGGGCGCCGAGCACCCGGCCGGGCTGCGCCGCCCGGAGGGAGTCCCGGGCTTCGGCGCGGTCGCGGGCGACGAGCACGCGCCGGTGCGCGAGCTGCCGGCGGCCGGTCCGGAGGGTGGTCGCGACATCGCGCAGGGAGCCGCCCGGGTCCGCGTCGAGGAAGTCGGCCAGGCGGGCGGAGGCCGCGTCGAGGGCGGACGGGGTGGCCGCCGACAGGACGAGGAGTTCGGGCTCCTGGGCGGGGTCGGTGCGGGGGGCGGCCGGGGCCTCCTCCAGGACGACGTGGGCGTTGGTGCCGCCCATGCCGAAGGAGCTCACGCCCGCGCGCCGCGGCCCGCCGTCTTGCGGCCAGGGCCGCAGGGTGGTGTTCACGTAGAAGGGACTGTCCTCGAAGTCGATCGCGGGGTTGGGCGAGCGGAAGTTCAGGCTGGGGGGCAGCGCGCCGTGCCTGAGGGCCAGAACGGCCTTGATGAGGCCGGCGACCCCGGCGGCCGTGTCGGTGTGGCCGATGTTGGACTTCACCGAGCCCAGGGCGCAGAACCCGGCGTCCGGGGTGTGCGCCCGGTAGGCCTCGGTGAGGGCGGCGACCTCGATGGGGTCGCCCAGGGCGGTCGCGGTGCCGTGCGCCTCCACGTACCCGACGGTCCGCGCCGGGACCTCCGCCTCGGCCAGCGCCCTGCCGATCACCTCGGCCTGGCCGCCGACCGAGGGGGCGGTGTACCCCACCTTGCCCGCCCCGTCGTTGTTGACGGCCGAGCCGCGGATGACGGCGTACACGGTGTCGCCGTCGGCGAGGGCGTCGCTCAGGCGCTTGAGGACGACGACGCCGACTCCGCTGGAGCCGACGGTGCCCGCGGCGTCCGCGTCGAAGGGGCGGCAGTGCCCGTCGGGGGAGGCGATACCGCCCGGCTGGTAGAGGTATCCGCGGCGCTGCGCGGCCTCCACGCTCGCCCCGCCGGCGAGCGCGATGTCGCACTCCCCCGCGAGCAGGCTGCGCCGCGCCGTGTGGACGGCGACCAGCGAGGTGGAGCAGGCCGTGCTCACGCTGATGCTCGGGCCGCGCAGGTCCAGGGCGTAGGACGCGCGGGTGGCCAGGAAGTCCTTCTCCGTGCTCAGGGTGATCTGGTACTCGCCGACGGCCCTGACCAGCTCGGGGCGCGAGAGCAGGTTCTCCAGCAGGTAGCTGCTGCGCCCGGCCCCGGCGAAGACGCCGACGGAGGCCGGGCCTGCGCCGGGGGCGTGCCCGGCGTGCTCCAGGGCCTTCCAGCAGCTCTGCAGGAACAGCCGGTGCTGGGGGTCGAGGATCTGCGCCTCGCGCGGGGTGAGGCCGAACAGGGCCGCGTCGAAGAGGTCGATGCCCTCCAGGACCGTGCCCGCCCGGACGTAGTCGGGGTGGGCGAGGTCCCCGGGGTCCGCGCCGTCCGCGAGGAGCTCCTCGTCGGTGAAGGCCCGTACCGCCTCCTCGCCGTCGCGGATCGTACGCCAGAAGGCCTCGGGGTCGGGCGCGCCGGGGAAACGGCAGTCCATGCCGATGACGGCTACGGCCTCCGCCCCGGCGGCCGTAGGCCCGGCCCCCGGCTCTGCCAGTGCCGCTGCCGGGAGGCCCGTACGCGCTGTCAGGACCGCCGGCTCCGGGGTGCCGGGGTCCGGCTGCGGGGCGGCGAGGTGGCGGGCCAGGCTTCGCACGGTCGGGAAACGGAAGAGGTCGGTGACGCCCAGGGCGGGGAAGCGCCCGCGCAGGAGCGCGTGCACCCGGAGCAGGAGCAGCGAGTGCCCGCCCGCGTCGAAGAAGTTCTCGTCCGGTCCGACGCGGTCCACACCCAGGACCGTGCACCAGGCCTCGGCCACGGCGCTCTCCGCGGGGTCGCGGAGCGGTTCGTCCCGGGGCCCGGCGGCCGCCGCGGGGCGGGGCGCGGGGAGGGCGGCGCGGTCCACCTTGCCGTTGACGGTGAGCGGCAGTTCACCGAGGACGACGACCGACCGGGGGACCATGTGCTCGGGCAGGGTGCGGGCGAGGGCGCGGCGCAGCTCCTCCGGGTCCGGCGGCGGGCCGGACGCGCCGGCGGTCGCGTAGGCGGTCAGCTCCCGGTCTCCGGGCCGGTCCTCGCGCAGGACGGCCACGGCCTCGCGGACCCCGGGGAGGGCGGCGAGGGCGCTCTCGATCTCGCCGGGTTCGACGCGGAAGCCCCGGAGCTTCACCTGGTCGTCGGCCCGGCCCAGGTAGGCCAGTTCTCCGGTGTGCAGCAGCCGGACCAGGTCGCCGGTGCGGTAGAGGCGTCCGCCGGGCGGGCCGAAGGGGTCGGGGACGAAGCGCTCCGCGGTGAGCGCGGGCCGGTTGAGGTAGCCGCGGGCCACACCGCGGCCGCCGACGTAGAGCTCGCCGACCGCGCCGGGCGGCACCGGTTGCAGGCGGGCGTCGAGCACGTGGAGCGCGGTGTGGGCGATGGGGCGGCCGATGGGGACGGAGCCGCTGTGCGGGGTGTCGGCCGCGACCTCGTGGACCGCGCAGCCGACGACCGTCTCCGTGGGCCCGTACTCGTTGACCAGGCGGGTTCCGGGCGCGTGGGCGCGCCAGAAGGCGACCTGGCGGGCGCCCAGGTCCTCCCCGCCGATGACGAACGTCCGCACACGGCCGGCGGCCTCGGCCGCGGGCAGCTGCCGGGCCACGATGTCCAGGTGTGCCGGGGTGGTCTTCACCAGGCCGTGGGCGGCGTCCCGGAGGGCCTCGCCCAGGGCGGCCGCGCCGGCCCCGGAGGGCAGCATCCCCACGGCGCCGCCCGCGAGGAGCGGGACGAGCAGGCTGGTGACGGTCAGGTCGAAGGCGAAGGACGAGTGGACCGGCGAGACGTCCCCGGGCCGTACGTCGTAGAACTCGCGGGCCCACGTGGCGTAGTTGACCACTCCGCCGTGGGTGACCATGACCCCCTTGGGGCGGCCGGTGGAACCGGAGGTGTAGATGACGTACGCCAGGTCGCCGGGTGCGGCGGCGGGCCCGGGGAGCGGCTCCGCACCGCCCTCGGCGAGGTCCTCCGGGGTCAGGACGCGGACCCGGCCGTCCGCCGTGGCGCGGTCCGCGAGCCCGGGTGTGGACACGACGACGCGGGCGCCGGTGTCGCGGAGGATGTCCGCCAGCCGCTCGGCGGGGTGCTCCGGGTCGAGCGGCACGTACGCGGCGCCCGTCTTGAGTACGGCGAGCAGGGCGGCGGCCAGGTCGGCGCTGCGCTCCAGGCACAGCCCGACCAGGTCGCCGCGGGCGACGCCGTGGTCCCGGAGCGCCGCGGCCCAGGTGTCGGAGCGCCGGTCGAGCTCCCCGTAGGTGAGGGTGCCGGAGGCGTCGTGGACGGCGGCGGCACCGCGGTGGGAGGCGGCCGCGGCCCGGAACAGCTCGTGCACCGCGGCGGCCGGCGCCGTGGCCGGGGCTGCACCGGCGCCGTCATCGGACAGCAGGGCGCTGCTCTCGCCCTCGGCGAGGAGGGGCAGCTCCCGGAAGCCGGTCAGCGGGGCGGCCGCGGCGGCGGTGAGGAGCCGGTCGAAATGGGCGAGGAACCGGCGCACGGTCGGCTCCTCGAAGAGCTCGGTGCTGTACTCCAGGAGCCCTTCGAGTCCGTCGGCGCCCGTGCGGAGCGCCATGGTGAGGTCGAACTTCGCCGTCTCCGCCGGCACGTCCACCGGGACGGCGTCCAGTCCGTCGAACTGCGGGGACCGCTCCCCCTCCTCCGCCTGCATGAGGAACATCAGCTGGGAGAACGGGTGCCGTCCCGCAGTCCGCTCCGGGCGGGCCTCCCGTACGAGGCTGTCGAACGGGACGGCCTGGCGGCCGTACGCGTCGAGGAGGGCCGCGCGCACCCGGGAGGCGACCTCGTCGAGACCGGGGTTTCCGGACAGGTCGGCCCGGATGGGCAGGGTGTTGGTGAAGAAGCCGATCAGGCCCTGCACTTCGGGCCGCGTGCGGTTGGCCACCGGGGTGGTGACCACCAGGTCGCTGCGCCCGGTGTAGCGGGCCGTCAGCATCAGGAAGACGGAGAGCAGCACCATGTACGGGGTCGTGTCGGTGCGCCGGCAGACCTCCTGGAGCCGGGCGCCGTCGAGCCCGAGGCGGAACGGCAGGGACCGGCCGCGGCCGGACGGGTGGGCGGGGCGCGGGTGGTCCGTGGGCAGTTCGGTGGCGGCGGGCGCGCCGCGCAGGACGCCGCCCCAGTACGCGAGCTGTTCGCGGTACTCCGCGCCCTGGGCCCAGTCGTGCTGCCATTCGGCGAAATCGGCGTACTGGACGGCGAGCGGGGCGGGTTCGGTCCCCTCGGCGCGCAGGAGGCGGTTGTAGGCGGCGCTCAGCTCCTGCCAGAGGATCTGCAGGGACCACTCGTCGGCGACGATGTGGTGCAGGGTGAGCACGAGGACGTGCTCCTGCGGCCCCAGGCGCAGCACGGCGGCGCGCAGGAGGCCTCCGGCGGACAGGTCCATCGGGGCGGCGGCCTCCGCGGCGAGCCGCTCGGCGAGCGCGGCCGCTGCTGCCGCTGCGGCTTCCGGGGACTGCGGGTCGTGCCCGTCGGAGCCGGCTCCCAGGTCGGTCACGTCGAGGGTGAAGGGCGCGGGTTCGCCGATGACCTGGCGGAAGCCGGTGGCGTCGGCGCGGAAGGCCGTCCGCAGCGTCTCGTGCCGCCGTACGAGCTGCTCGAAGGCCCCTTCCAGCGCCCGGACGTCGAGCGGCCCGGACAGCCGGAAGGCGGAGGGCAGCAGGTACGAGGCGCTGCCCGGCGCGAGCCGGTCCAGATACCACAGCCGCTGCTGCTCCAGCGACATGCGGGCGGCCGGCCCGTCGGGCCTGCGGGGGATGGCGCCGTCACGGGCGGGCGTCCTGCCCCGTCGGGCGAGCAGGAGGCGGCGCTGCCGGTCCGTCAGGGAGGGGCGCGGGGTCGAATCGCTCATGGTGCGCTGTCCTGGGTCTCGTGTGCACTGGATACGGCGTCGAGCAGGGCGTCGGCTTCCTCGTCGGAGAGTCCGGCGACCAGCAGGTAGTCCTCTGCTGCCCGTTCGATGTCCGGGCCGTGCTCCTGGTGCAGGACACGGGCGTACGAGGCCGGCGTCGGGTGGTCGAAGAGGGTCTTCAGGGGGACGGTGACGCCGAGGTCCTCGTCCAGGCGGGCGGCGAGCCGGGTGGCGAGGAGCGAGTGGCCGCCGAGGTGGAAGAAGTGGTCCCCGCGCCCCGCGGACTCCAGGTGCAGTACGTCGGCCCAGGCCCGGGCGAGTACGGTCTCCAGCGCACCGCGCGGCGGTTCGCAGGCGCGGGCCCGGACCGGCGCCGGTTCCGGCAGCAGTCGGCGGTCCACCTTCCCGGAGGGGGTGAGCGGGAGCGCGTCGAGGACGGCGAACGCCTGCGGCACCATGTACGCGGGCAGCCGGTCGGAGAGCTCCTCGCGCAGGCGCTGGCCGAAGTCCGCGTGGTCTCGGGCGTCGTGGCCGGTGCCGTGGTCGCGGGCGTGGTCCTGGTCGCGACCGTGGTCCTGGTCGCGGCCGTGGTCCTGCCGGTCGACCGGGTCCCGCGGGACGACGTAGGCGCACAGGTACGGGCCCGTCTCGCCGCTGCGGGCGGTGACGGCCACGGCGCCGACGCCGGCGAGGCGGGAGAGCTCGGCCTCGACCTCGGCCGGTTCGACCCGGTGTCCGCGGATCTTGACCTGGTCGTCCGCCCGGCCGAGGAACTCCACGGTGCCGTCCCGCGCGATCCTGACCCGGTCCCCGGTGCGGTAGACGCGCTCTCCGCCGGGCCCTGCGCAGAACCGCTGGGCGGTCAGGCCTGGCTGGTCCAGGTAGCCGTCGGCGAGGCAGGCGCCGCCCAGGACCAGTTCCCCGGGGACCCCGTACGGGACCGGCCGCAGCCACCCGTCGACGGCGGCGGCGCTCACGGCGGCCACGGGCCTGCCGATGGGCGGGAGGTCGGGCCAGTCGGCGGGGCTCCCGCGCAGGGTGTGGGCGGTGGCCACGTGGGTCTCGGTGGGGCCGTAGTGGTTGTGCAGGGTGCTGCCGGGCAGCGCCGCGAAGAACTCCCGGACGGCTGGGGTGATCCGCAGCTGTTCGCCCGCCGTGACCACCTCCGCCAGCCGGAGCCGGACCTCCGGGCTCCAGGCGCGCGCCAGCTGGTCCAGGGCGACGAACGGCAGGAACACGCGCTCGATGCGGGCCTGCTGGAGGAAGCGGAGCAGTTCCCGGGGGTCGCGCCGGGTGTCTTCGTCGACCAGGACGAGCGTGCCGCCGCCGGCCCAGGTGGAGAACAGCTCCTGGCAGGAGACGTCGAAGCCGAGGGAGGCGTACTGGAGCGTACGGGCGGCCCCGCCGAGACCGCCCGGGCCCTGCTGCCAGTCGACGAGGTTCGCGACCGCACGGTGCGGCATGGCCACGCCCTTGGGCACCCCGGTCGAGCCGGAGGTGAACAGGACGTAGGCCAGGCTCCCCGCGTCGCGGCCGCCCGGCGGCGGGGTGGCGGGCTCGCGGGCGGTGAGCGGCGCCTCCTCGTCCAGGCACAGCACCCGGTGACCGCCCTCGGGCAGGGGCGGCTGCTCCGGGCGGCGCGTCAGGACGAGGCGGGCCGCGGATCCGGACAGGGTGGCGGCGAGCCGCGCCGGGGGGTAGCCGGGGTCCAGCGGTACGTACGCGGCCCCCGCCTTGAGGACGGCCAGCACGGCCACCGGAAGGTGGAGGGAGCGCTCCAGGCAGAGCGCGACCGGTGCGCCGGGACCGGCGCCGTGGTGCCTGAGCCGGTGCGCGAGGCGGTTGGCCCGCTCGTCCAGCTCCCGGTAGGTGAGCACGGCCCCGCCGTACTCGGCGGCTGCGGCCTCCGGGGTCGCGGCCGCCTGGCGCTCGAACAGCGTGTGCAGGGACTCCGGTTCGGTGGTGGCGCCGGGTCCGCTTGTCTGCGCGGCGCCGTCCCCGGGTGCCAGGAGGGGGAGCCGCGAGACCGGGCTGCCCGGCTCCGCGGTGATCGACTCCAGCAGGGTCCCGTAGTGGTCCAGCAGGCGTTCGGCGGTCACCGCGTCGAAGAGGTCGGTGGCGTACTCGACGACGAGGGCCGGACCCGGGGGGCCGGACCCATCGGAGGATCCGAGGGGGTCAACGCCCTGGGCGGACTCTGCGGCCTCCACGTAGAAGGAGAGGTCGAACTTGGCACAGGAGTTGTCCAGTTCGCCTTCGAAGGCGATCCCCGGCCCGGCGCCCGTGGCCACGGCCGGTACGGGCTCCTGGTAGACGAAGAGGGTCTGGAACAGCGGGTTGACGGCGGCGTCCCGCTCCACGTCCACGGCGCCCACGATCCGCTCCAGCGGTACGTCGCCGTGGTCGGCGGCCGCCAGGACGGTGCGCTGCACCTGGGCGAGCAGTTCGGCGGCGGAGGGGTCCCCGGCCAGGTCCACGCGCAGCGGCAGGGTGTTGGTCATCATGCCGACGAGGGGGTGGGACGCCCGCGCCGACCGGTGGGCCAGCGGGACTCCGGTGGTGATGTCGGTCTGCCCGGTGTAGCGGTGCAGCAGGACCTGGTAGGCGGCGAAGAACACCGCGAAGGGCGTGGTGCCCGCTGCGGCGCCCAGGGCCCGGACCGCGGAGCCGAGGCGGGCGGGCAGCTGCCGCCGTACGCGGGCGCCCGGGCGGGTGGCGGGACCGGAAGCGGGGCGGGTGCCGGCGCTGCGGCGCGGGCGGTCGGCGGGCAGGGCGAGCGGAGCCGGAGGTGAGTCGAACACCTCGCGCCAGTAGCAGAGTTGGGCCTCGTGGAGCGCTTCGCGTGCGGGGGTGCGGCTCCACAGGGTGATATCGCTGTGGCGGACGGGCAGTTCCGGCAGCTCCGCTGGGCGGCCGGCGGCCAAGGCCGCGTACAGCTCGGCGAGTTCGTCCATCAGCACCCGTACGGACCAGCCGTCGAAGGCGATGTGGTGGACGGACAGCAGCAGGCGGTGGGCGGAGTCCGCAAGCCGGACCAGGGCGCAGCGCAGCAGCGGTCCGGAGCGCAGGTCGAAGGGGCGGGCCGCCTCCCGGCGGAGGGCGTCGAGGCGGGCGGCGCGCTCGGGCCCGGGGCAGTCGCGCAGGTCGGCCCGCTGGAGGGGTACCGGGTGGCGGGCGTCGCGCCGGGACTGCGGGCCGCGGGCGGTGCCTTCGAAGCGGCTGTGGAGGGGTTCGTGCCGGCGTACGACTTCGTTGACCGCCTGCTCCAGGAGCTCGGGGCGCACGGGCCCGGTGAGGGCGAACGCCATGGCCACGACGTACTGCGGGCTGTCCGGAGCCAGCTGCTCCACGAACCAGATGCGCTGCTGGGCGTCGGACAGCGGCAGCGGGTCCGCATCGGCGGCGGTGAGCCGGACGGGCGCGGCGGGGACGGGCTGTGCGCAGGGCGCCGGGTCCGTCAGGTCGAGGACCCGGGCGAGCGCGGCGACGGTCGGGTTCTCGAAGACGGTGCGGGGGGCCACGGGGACTGCGAGCGCGGATTCCAGTTCGGCGGCGATGCGCATGGCGAGCAGCGACTGCCCTCCCAGTGCGAGGAAATCGTCGTGGACTCCGAAGTCCTGCCGCCCGAAGAGGCGCCTCCAGACCTCCAGCACGTCCTTCTCCCGGCCGGTGCGCGGGGCGGCGGCAACGGAGCCGTCGCCCTGGCCGGGGCCGGATGGCAGGCGGCCCGCTGCGGGCAGCGGCAGGGCGCGGCGGTCCACCTTGCCCTGGGGGGTGAGGGGGAAGGAGGCCAGCACCACGAGCGCGCGGGGGACCATGTAGGCGGGCAGGCGGCTGCGCAGGTGCCCGGTCAGCACGGCCTCAGTCGACTCGGTCCCGGGCTCCGCGCTCCCGGACGCCACGCCCCCGGGCTCCGCGCTCCCGGGCGGGCCCTCGGACCCGCCGGCGCCCGCCCGAACCGCGACGTGGGCGACGAGCTCCCCGCTCAGCGGGCCGCTCTGCGCCACCTGCACCACGGCCGAGTCCACCAGTGGATGGCCCGCGAGGCAGGCCTCGATCTCGCCGGGCTCGATGCGGAACCCGCGGACCTTGACCTGGTGGTCCGTGCGGCCCAGGAAGACGAGTGCGCCGTCCTCGCCCCGGCGGACGCGGTCGCCCGTCCGGTAGAGGCGGGAGCCGGGCACGGGGCTGAACGGATCGGGTACGAAGCGCTCGGCCGTGAGGCCGGGCCGGCCCAGGTACCCCCTGGCCAGGCCCGGACCGCCGATCCACAGCTCACCGGCCCCGCCCTCGGGGACGGGCGCCATCTGCGCGTCGAGCACGTGCAGTTCGGCCCCGGCGACGGCGTGTCCGATCGCGGGCAGGGAGTCGGACCGGGCGCCGTCCGGCGGCTCGGCGGCCCCGTCCGGCACGGTCCCGGAGGTGGCCACGACCGTGCACTCGGAGGGGCCGTAGTTGTTGACCAGCCGGAAGGGCAGTCCGGCCGGGGGGAAGCGGTTGAGGCGGTCGCCGCCGGTGAGCAGGTACCGCAGGGCCGTGTGCGCGGGCCACTGCAGTCCGAGCAGCCCTTCGGCCATGGGGGTGGGGGCGAACGCCACCGTGACGCCGCGGCCCACGATCCAGTCGCGGAGCCGGATCAGCGAGTCGCGGGTGTCGGGGTCGGGCACCGCCAGGACGGCGCCCGCGCACAGGGCCGGCCAGATCTCCCAGATTCCGGCGTCGAAGGCGGGCGAGGCGACCAGCGGGGTGCGGTCCCCCGGGGAGAGCCCGAAGGCCCGTACGTGCCAGTCGACGAGCCCGGCCAGTCCGCGGTGGGTGATCTGGACGCCCTTGGGCTCGCCCGTGGAGCCCGAGGTGAAGACGGCGTACGCGGCCTGTTCGGGCCGGGTGTCCCCGGACAGCCCCTCCCCCTCTTCTTCGGGGAGGGCGCCCGTCGGGGCGTCGTCGATCCGGCACTCCAGCACCCCAGGATGGCCGAGGTCCGCAGGCGCCCCCGGCGCGGTCACGACGGCCACGGCCCCCGACTGCCCGATCAGCGACGTGAGCCGCTGCCTGGGCGCGGAGGCGTCCAGCACCACGAAGCAGCCCCCCGCCCGCCAGACGGCCAACTGGGCCACGACCAGGTGGGGCGAGCGCTCCAGCACCAGCGCCACCGGACTCTCCGCCCGCACTCCCGCCCGGCGCAGCCGACGCGCAAGCCGGTCCGCGGCGGCGAGCAGCGCACCGTACGTCAGCGCCCCGCCCGACCACTCGACGGCCGTGGCCCCCGGGGCCGTGTACGCCCGGCTGACGACACGACGAACGACGCCGACGGCTGCCATTCCTGCTGCCTCTCTCCCCCGTGCGCGACAGCGCTCGGCCATAAAAGGAACCACAACCGCCGATTTGCTGTTGCGGATAGGCCGCTCCCCCACGGCCTTCCCTGACACCACGGAAATCGAATCACAGCCGGGGCCGCCTGTCACCTGTTGTGGATAAACGCTGACTGTACGTCAGAAACGGATCTGATAATCAAATGCCCGTGCACCCCGCGGCCGCCAACGGAATCCCCAGCTCCGGAAATACCCGGGCCCGCCGTACCGGCACCACAAGGCCGCCACAGGCGGCCGCGGGGCGGAACTCAGCTGGCAGGCACCACCCTCCGCGGCGAGCCCGCGGGCCCGCGACCGGCACCGCAGGCACCGCAGCAGCCCCGGCCGGACGGCAATGCCGGAGCACCCCTTTGGTATGCACCTGCACTGCCCTCCGCACGAAACGGAGAACAATGCACCTGCGGCCGGGCAGCGCACCGGACGCTCTCCAAAAGCCCGCACACTGACGCCTATCGGGACACCCGCCTTCGAATATCCCGACCGCGGACAGCCCGGCGAAGCCGGGAGCCATTGCCGCCACCGGACTTCTCCCGCACTGCTCAGCACCGGAGTTCCGGTCGATCCGGACTTCGACATTCCCCTCTCGGCGCGCCCTTAAGGCCGACCCGGTGTCCGTTCAGCGATCACCCCCGCACACAATGTCCGCATGACGAACAACTCGGAGCGCAAGGCTCCCCAGCTGGGCTTCCCTGCCGGCATACCCCTCGGCCTGCTGCTGGGGCTCGTCCTCGGCCTCGCCGCCCTCGACAACCTCGCGATCGGCATCGGCGTAGGACTCCCGCTCGGCGCCGCCCTCAGCGTCATGCCCGTGCCCCGGAAGGACGCGGAAGCGGGCGGGCCGGAAGGCACCTGACCGGCCCGCGGAGCGCCCGGATCCGCCGGAAGATCACACGTGCGAACCCGGCGGTGTGAGCACCGCGGACCTGCGCGGCCCCGGCGGGTGCCCGCGCCGCCGGGCCGACCGGGTGCGCCCACCGGTGTCGGCGCCCCGGACCGCCGGGGCCGTCCGGGGCCGGAACCTACGGTGGCCGCCATGACCCGCCACCGCGTCCGGCCCGGTGGTCATCCCGACCCTGCACATGCGGGTCGGCGACCGGCTGCTGCTGCACGGCTCGGCCTTCGGCCGCTTCATCACGACCGCCGCCGCCGGGGCGCCGCTGTGCGTGACGGCGACGCTGATCGACGGGGTGCTCCTGGGCCGGGCGTCCTCCCACCACTCGGCCGCCTACCGCTCCGTCATGGTCTTCGGGAAGGCGACCGCGATCGAGGACGAGCAGGAGCGGGCCGACGCCCTGGCCGAGGTGGTGGAGAGCGTGGTGCCGGGGCGGCTGTCCGGCCCGTACGCCGCGCGCCGCCCCAGCGTCGAGGAGGCCCGGCACACCGCCTGCCTGACGATGCCCATCGAGGAGTTCCCGATGAAGGTGCGGGCCGGGTTCGCGCGCGACGAGCCGAAGGACGACGGGGTCGGGGCCTGGGCCGGGTGGATCCCGCTGACCACCGTCCCCGGCACGCCCGCGCCGGACGCGATCACCGGCGGGCGCTTCCCGGCGCCGGAGCACGACCCCTCGGTCCACCGCTTCCGCCAGGACCGCTGACCGGGGGCCGGGGCCGCTGACCAGGTCTGGTGCCTCACGCCTGGGGCCCGGGGCGTGGCCGTCGAACAGCCGCAGCCGCGCCGGACGCCGTCAGCCCCCGTCCGCCGCCGGGCGCAGTTCGCGCGTGAGGGCGGCGAGGGCGAAGGCATGCGCGGAGGCCTGCTGCCAGCGGGAGCGGCCGAACATCACGTCCTCGGAGAGCCCGCTGAGCATGGCCACGGCCCGGATGGTGAACTCGGGGACGTCGACCTCGGCGAACTGCCCGAGTTCCCGCCCCTCGCGGACGATGGCTTCGAGTCGCTCGTCCCAGCCGTCCAGCAGCCCGGTGAGGATGCGGCGGCCCGCGTCGTCGTGGCGCTGGAGCAGCACCTGCGTCCAGAGCGCGTACCGCTCGTCGCCCTGGTCGCGCGGCAGGTAGAAGCGGACGAACAGGTCCAGCTTCTCGGCGGGGGACGCGGCCTGGTCGGCGGCCTGCTGGAACCGGTCCCAGAGGTCCGCCTGGCTCCAGGCGAGGACCTCGAGCAGGAGCCGGTCCTTCTTGCCGAAGTGGTAGAGGATGTGGCCGGTGCTCATGCCGGCCCGCTCGGCGATGTCCGACATCCGCAGGGCCGCGGTGCCCTTCTCGGCGATGACGCTGATGGCGGCCCTCATCGCGCGGCCCCGGGCCTCGTCCCCGCTGGGCTGGCGCTTGCGGTCGGCCGGGGTCCGGGCCGCGGACCGCGGGGCGGCTGCGGCCCCTGCGCCTGCACCAGCACCTGCGGAGCCGCCCGCACCGGCGCCCGCACCCGCCGCCGCACCCTCCGACGGCGGGAGGGGGTCGGACGGGGAGGGCGGCCGGGGCGCGGTCTCTGACGTCGGCATGGGCTCGCTTTCGGTTCCGGAAGTCCAGGCTCCGAGTTTAGGTTCCCAGCTTCCCCAAATCTAGATTCCTAGTCTAGACTGAAAATCTAGTCAGTGCGATGGGGTGTGTGACGGCCGGTGTGCGCGGCCGCCCCGACGGCCAGCGGCCCGCCTGCCCTACTCACCACCCGGGAGCCACCCTCATGACGCGCGGATTCGATGTCGTGGAGACCTGTATCGCCGACCTGCGCGAGGCGCTGGAGAAAGGCGAGGCCACTGCGGTCGGCCTGCTCGACGCCTACCTCGCGCGGATCGAGGCGTACGACCGGCCGGGCACGGCCACCGCCCTGAACGCGATGGTGGTCATGAACCCGCACGCCCGCGCGGACGCGGAGGCCTCCGACGCCCGCCGCGCCCGCGGCGAGACCCTCGGCCCGCTGGACGGCATCCCCTACACCGCGAAGGACAGCTACCTCGCCCAGGGGCTGACGGCCGCCTCCGGGTCCCCGGCCTTCGAGCACCTCGTCGCCCAGCGCGACGCCTTCGCCATCGAGCGGCTGCGCGCGGGCGGCGCCGTCCTGATCGGCCTCACCAACATGCCGCCCATGGCGAACGGCGGGATGCAGCGCGGCCTGTACGGGCGCGCGGAGAGCCCGTACAGCGCCGACTGGCTCACCAGCGCGTACGGCTCCGGCTCCTCGAACGGCTCCGGGACGGCGACGGCGGCCTCCTTCGGGGCGTTCGGCCTAGGCGAGGAGACCTGGTCCTCAGGTCGGGCCCCCGCCTCGAACAACGCGCTGTGCGCCTACACCCCCAGCCGCGGCGTGATCTCGGTGCGCGGCAACTGGCCGCTCGTACCGACCATGGACGTCGTCGTCCCCCACACCCGCACCATGGCCGACCTGCTCGAACTGCTCGACGTCATCGTCGCCGACGACCACGAGACGCGCGGCGACCTGTGGCGCGCCCAGCCGTGGCTGCCCCTCCCCGCCGCCTCGCAGGTGCGGCCCGCCTCCTACCCGGCACTCGCCCCCGCCGACGCCCCGGCCGCGGCGCGCGCCCTCGCGGGCCGGCGCGTGGGCGTGCCCCGCATGTACATCAACGCCGACCCGGACGCCGGTACGAACCCCGACGGGGGCATCGGCGGCCAGACCGGCCAGCGCATCGACACCCGCGCCTCGGTGATCGCGCTGTGGGAGGCCGCGCGCCGCGACCTGGAGGCCGCCGGCGCCGAGGTGGTCGAGGTCGACTTCCCCGTCGTGACGAACTACGAGGCCGACCGCCCCGGCGCGCCCTCGCTGTTCACCCGTGGGCTGGTCACCCGCGACTACCTCACCTTCGAGATCGAGGACCTGTCCGCCTGGTCCTGGGACGACTTCCTGCGCGCGAACGGCGACCCGGCGCTGCCCTCGCTGGCCGAGGTCGACGGGTCCCGCATCTGGCCGAAGCAGGAGGGCGAGCTTCCCGACCGGTACGAGGGCTTCGAGGACACGATCGGCGAGTACCCCCGGATCGTGCGCGAGCGCCCGTACGCCTCCCTCGCCGACATGCCGCACCTGGAGCAGGGGCTGCGCGGGCTGGAGGAGACGCGCCGCGTCGACCTGGAGCTGTGGATGGACGGGCTGGGCCTGGACGCGGTGGTCTTCCCCGCGGTCGCGGACGTCGGCCCCGCGGACATGGACGTCTCCGAGGCCTCCGCGGACCTCGGCTGGCGCAACGGCGTCTGGGTCGCCAACGGCAACCTGGTCCCCCGCCACCTCGGCATCCCGACCGTGACCGTGCCCATGGGCACCATGGCGGACACCGGGATGCCCGTCGGCCTGACCTTCGCGGGCCGCGCCTACGACGACAACGCCCTGCTGACCCTCGCCGCGGCCTTCGAGCGCACGGGCGACGGCAGCCGCCGCACCACTCCGCCGCGCACCCCGCGACTGCCGGCGCAGTGAGCCGGGACCCGGGCCCCTTCGACCGAGGGGGCCCGGGGCGGTCACCGCCCCACTGAACCGTCGATCTGCTCGCGCAGGATGTCCGCGTGGCCGGCGTGGCGGGCGGTTTCCTCGATCATGTGGACCAGTACCCAGCGCATCGAGGGCGGCGGGGTCTCGCGCAGGGAGCGGGCGCCGGGGCGGTCGAGGTCGGGGCAGGCCAGGGCGACTTCGTTGGCCCGGGCGATGGCCCGGCGGTAGGCCTCCGCCAGGCCGGCCGCCGTGTCGTCGGCGGTCACGGCGGCCTCGTCGTCCCAGAGTTCGCGGTCGGCGCCCGCATAGGCCCAGACGAACCAGTTGAGTTCGACGGCCGCCAGGTGCTTGAGCAGGAGCAGCAGGCTGGTGCCGGAAGGGACCCCGGCCGTACGGGCAGCCGGCTCCGGGACCCCGGCCGCCTTCGCCAGGACGGACTCGCGCAGGTAGTCCAGGAAGGTCAGCAGGGTGGTCTTCTCGTCGGCGTTCACACCGGGCGGCCGAAGGTCGGGGCGGGGCTCCGTGGTCGTCATGCCGGAACCGTAGTTGATGGGTGCACACCATCCCGGGGTGGAGGGGGCGGCGGGTACGTGGTCATCCGGATGCTTCCGGTCGGGTGCGCAGCTCAGGGCAGCAGGGGGTCGGCGGGCCGGGCGCCCGCGGTGACCTCGAAGGCGGCGTCGGCGCCGGTGAGCCGGAGCAGCCGGAGCACCTGGGCGGAGGGGGCGGCCAGCCGGAACGCGATCCCGGCCGCGACGGCGCGCTGCCGGGCCTTCAGGAGCTCGTTGAGGCCGGCGGAGGCGCAGAGGTCCAGCCCCGCGCAGTCGACGGTCAGCACCCGCGGCACGGGCGGACCTTCGAGGGCCGCCGTCAGGGCTCGGGCCAGGACGGCCGCGGTGCCCAGGTCGGCCTGACCGGTCAGGACCAGCACGCAGGTGCCCGCGGGGGCCCGGCGCCGGGATGTCCTCAAGCCTTCGTCCATGAACGGCTCCTTCGGATGACTGCTCACGTCTGCTCGGGCTGCTCGGCTGTCCTGTTGTGCAACGGCTGGAATGTTCGACGCCCGGCTGCCCGGATCGGTTGCCGGCCGCCCGGCCCACGCCGATCCGCTGCACCGCTTGCCGTCCTACGACCGTCGCCCCGGACGAAGGCTGCCCGCAGCCCGTGGAACGAACTGCCGACCGGCAAACCGGCCCCGAAACGAAACCGGGCGGCACGAGCGGGCGGGATCGCGCGCAGCACGACCCCGCGGGCAGGCGTCCCGGCAGCCGCGCCGCCCCGGCCTCCCGGCCAGAGCCGCGACCGCGGCTCCACCGGCCGTTCGCGGCCGGACAGCGGCGCGGGATGAGCCATCCCGCCCTCCGGACCGGTGCGCGGCGGCGGTACGGTCGTGCCGGGCGGCGGCCCTCGCGGCGCCGGTACCGGTGCCGTACCCCCACCGCCGACCCCTGCTCCTGACCACCCTGCCCGCCCGGCCGGGCGACCGCGCCGATCGACAGACGAGGACCTCCATGGCCAGCACCCCCAAGATCGGGGACACCGTCGCAGACTTCAGCCTGCCCGGCGGACACCTGGACGGCGACACCTTCCACCGGCGCGACTACACCCTGGGCGAACAGCGCGGCAAGCCCCTCGTCCTCGCCTTCTACCCCGGCGACGACACCCCGGTGTGCACCGCGCAGCTGTGCTCGTACTCCGACGGCCTCGCCGAACTCCAGGCCGCCGGGGCCGCCGTGTGGGGCATCAGCCCCCAAGGCGTCGACAGCCACGAGCAGTTCGCCCGCGGCCGCGGGCTGCGCATGCCGCTGCTCTCCGACCAGGGGCGTACGGTGGCGAAGTCGTTCGGGATCACCGCTCCCCTGATCGGGCTGCGCCGGGCCGTGTTCATCCTCACCCCCACCGGCCGCCTGCACTGGAAGCACGTCACCGCGGTCGGCGCCACCTACCCGTCCGCCGCCACCCTGAACACACAGCTCGCCCGCATCACGGCCTGAGCGCGGGGCCGGGGCCGGTGCCCGGGCCCGTCGGGCGGCGGCGTACACCCTCCGCGGTGAGCTGTACGAGCTCACCGCGCACGGTGTCGTGGTGGGTGGGGTGGAAGCCCGGGACGGAACCGGTGCGCGCGCCCGACACGGGGTCCCAGATCTCCAGCCCCGGGCCGCCCGCCGAGAACAGCAGCCCGTCCGCGGCGAAGAACGGCCCCTCCGGCCCGCCGAACGCCGCCGTCTCCTCGGCGCCCCTGTTCGGTGGGCGCGAGGTCCAGGACCGTCCCCGCCTCGGCGGGGAAGGGCACGAGGGGACCCGCGCCGGGCACCGGGCGGGAGGCGTCGACGACCTCCGCCCGTCCGACGGAGCCGACCAGGCTCCCGTACTGACCGTCCCAGCAGTCCTCGCAGATGCGGCCGGAGTCGACCGCCCGGCCCTGCTCGGCTGCCCGGCGGCAGGAGGCGCACACACGCTGGTGGTCGAGGCCGCGCCCGGTCTAGTGGACGGAGTAGTCCCGGGCACGGGGCGCGGTCCTGAGGTGCGGGCAGAGGGGAATCCCGTACGCGGGTGTGAGGTGGCCGCAGGCCAGAGCCATGGTGGCAGGTCTCCTCGTGGTGGCTGGTGGTGGTCCCGGCGTCCGGCCCCTCAGGCCGACGCGCTGCGGACCGCGGGCGGGCCGAGGTGGATCGGGTTGCTCCAGGCCCGGCGGCCGTACGCGTCCTCGACGGTGACCCGGCAGTACCCGCCGCCGAACATGCCGACCGGCAGGGAGCACTCCGTCAGTCCGCCCCCGTCGTCCTCCACCAGCCGCACGCCCGGAGCGCCGCCGGTGACCATCACCTTGCGGGCCGGGGAGCAGCGGACGCCGAGGGTGTCTCCCTCCACGCGTACGTCGTGGACTTCGGGGCCGGTACTGGCGTAGTAGTGGCCGGCCTTGAGGGCGGCGAGGAGTGCTGCCGGGTCGGGGGAGGCGGCGCGGACCTGGACCCAGGCGGCGCAGCCGGGCGGGTCCTGGGGCTGGAAGTGCGCGTCGTCGGCAGCGTAGGCGGTGAGGCGGCGGCCCCGGTTGAGGAGTACGTCGGTCAAGTGCCAGCTGTCACCGCGGTCCTCGCGCGCCGAGAGCGCGTTGTAGACCTCGACGGCGTGGGCGGCGTCCAGGCTCTCCGCATCGGTCTCGGTGAGGAGCGAGGCGGCGGGGTGGGCCATCCCGACGAACGCCCCCGCCGCGCGGGCCCGGCGCGCGAGCTGCGGGGCGCTCTCGCCGGGAGCGGGCGGCGCGAAGCCGAGGGGCAGTCCCACGGCGATGACGTGCCACTCGGAGGAGAACTCGGTGCGCGGAGCGTGCAGTTCGGCACCGATGAGCGTGGTGAATCCGGCGGTGCGGTAGGGGCGCGTGTCCGTCAGCGGGAACCCGTACTCGTCCTTGAAGTGGTCGGTGACGGCGAGGAAGTCGTAACCGGCGTCCCGGTAGACCCGGCAGACCTCCCCGGGCGACAGCGCGCCGTCGGAACGGTCGGAGTGGGTATGGAGGTTGCCCCGCCAGAATCGGCCGGGCAGCCCGAACGGACTGGTCATACGGTCCCCCTCGTCAACTCGGCTCCCCCGGGAGCAAGTCGCCGCAACTCTAAGCAATGCGCACGGCTGCCCGACAGGAGCGGCGCGTGGTGGGGTACCGGGGGCGCGGACTGAACCTCGGGGACGACGTACACCGTGACCCGTCATAGCCAGCGGCCCCGCCCACCGCGGCTGAATCCCGCCCTTGCGGCGCCCTCATCGGCCCCCGGGCCGGATGCGGCCCGGACATTACCCGCGGGTAGCTATATTTGTCCGGCCCGCCGCCCGAGGGAGGCGCGGGTTTCAACAAGGGGAACCCATCATGACGATGACACACCGTCGGAGCAGGCCAGTGCTCTCGACGCTCACGGCCACCGCCGCGGCCGGCGCCCTGCTGCTGGGGCCGGCCGGACCTGCCGGTGCCGCCGCGCAGCCGGGTACGACCGCCAAGTCCGCCGCCGCGGCGACGGCCACGGGGAAGAAGCCGGGCCTGCAGAGGCCCGGCCTGCAGAAGCCCGGCCCGCAGAAGCCGGGGCTCGTGAAGCCCGGCGCCAGGAAGCCCGGCCCCAAGAAGCCGCCGCCGATCCAGTACTTCGGCACCATCAACGCCTTCGGGCAGAGCGCCGAGCACGAGCGGATCACCCGCGCCGCCCTCGCCTGCGCGCCGGGCACGACCCCCGGCCCGACCGGTACGTGCTTCCAGCCGGACTCCATCCGCCAGCTCGCGGGCGCGAAGGGCACGATGGGGGCCATCGGAGCCCCCGACGTGGACCAGGTGCTCACCGCCGCCGCGCACTGCGACGGCGCCGACTACCTCAACGCACCCGGCTACCCGCGCACCCGCTCCCAGGCCACCTCCGCGCTGCTCGCGTGCATCGCGCACCTGAAGGGCGAGTTCGAGCGTGGGCTGGCGGGCGCCGACGGCCTCGTGGACGGCTCCGGCTCCGTCAGCGCCGCCGCCACCGACCTCTCCTCGGACTGCACCTTCGTGCTCGGCGTGGCGGGCCGCGGCAAGTGCAACGCCATCGAGGGGTTCGGGCGGGCCCTGCACGGCACCGAGGACTTCTACTCGCACAGCAACTGGGCGGACCGGGCGGACACCGCACGGGCCGTCGGAGTGGAGAACCCGCCGGGCCTGGCCCGTAGCGGCCCCGCCCCCTTCCTGCGCATGGCGGCCGCCGCCCCCACGCCCTCCGACATCCCCGCCGAGCTGACGACAGGCTGCTTCAGCCTCAACCCGTGGGGCTGCGGCAAGCGCATCACGCACAGCGTCCTCAACAAGGACAACGGAACCATCGACGCCCTCACCGGCGAGGCCACCTCCCCCACCACCGACCGCGGCCGGATCGCCGGCAACTTCAGCGCCGCCGTCCAGGCGGCCATCGCCGACACCCGCGCCCAGTGGGAGGGCTTCCGCACCTCCCTCACCACCCGCTACGGCACCGTCCGCGGCCAGCGGATGGCGTGCGCGATGACCCAGGACGACCCGGTGCGCAACTGCCGTTAGTACCGGTGGCGGCCGACAGCAGCAGTCCCACCCGGGATACCCGGTGACGCCCCGGCCGTCGAACCACACGACGAGCCGGACGTACTCGGGACCGTGCACGTCCGCGAGGGCCCTCATGACGGCCCGGGCGGTTCCCACCTCCCGGACGAGGAGGCCGGGGTAGGCCTCGCAGTCGCCCCTGGCCCCGGCGGTGACGTCCGCCGGCAGTCCCCGCCCCTCGGCAGGGGGGGTACCCGGGCGGCCCGTCCGCCGTGCGCCCGGGGGCCGGCTCGCCGAGGGTGGGGGCATGAATGCTCCTCCCCGGCTGGTCGTCTACCCGCCCGACGAAAACGGCTGGCGCAAGGTCCGCTACGACGGGACGGTCCTCGGCACCGCGTACCGGGTCTCCGACATCACCGAGTTCCTCCGCGGGGCCGGGATGGAGGACCCGGACTCCTTCGACCTCACCGATCCCGCCCTGGTGGACTGGCGGGGGACCGGTCCCGAGAGCTGGGCGGAGTCGCCCCCGTAGCGGCGCGCACTCCCCGGCGGAGGCGCCGAGGGGGGCCGCAGGCCCGGGGGCCCCTGGTCTCAGCGCTGCCCGCGGTCGGAGCGCCGTACCGCTCGCCGGGCCCGCTCGGCCCTCCCGCGAGCTCCGCGGACCGCGGCCTCTGCGGCCACCACCCCCGCCCCCGCCACGGCAGCAGCCTCCTCCGCCGCCTGCGCTTCCCTACGGGCCGACGCCAGCTCGTCTTCCAGCCGCCGTACCCGCGCCGCCGTCTCCCCGGCTCCCGTCTGCGCAGCGCGCCGGGCCTCGCGGGCCTCCCCGAGGGCCTCCTCGCACCGGGCGAGCGCGGCACCGGCCTCCCGCGCCTCCGTACGCGCCTGCTCGGCTGCCCTCAGCCTCCGCTCCTCCTCCGCCTTGGCCTCCACCGCCTCCGCCGCCTCGGCCTCCGCGTCCGCGTCCGCCTCCTTCCGATGCAGCCCTTGCCGCTTGCGCCCGTGCTGCGGCCGGGACGGCTTGTCCTGCGCAGGCGGCGCTTCGGCCGGGGCCGGACGGGCGGGGACGGCCGTCCCGGGGGTGAGGTCGGTGAAGCCGACCGCGGCCTCGGGGGCCCTGGCCAGGCGGCCCTTCGCCCACTGTGCGGCGGCGTCCGGATGGGCGAGCACCCCGTGGAGGACCTGCTCGACCTCGTAGCGGACGGTGTCGCTGACCGGCTGGCCGGCCTCGCGGGCCAGGGCGGCGGCCGCACGGGCGAGCGCGGTGACGAGCTGGTGCTGCTGGCCGCTCGCCGCGCGCAGCTGCCCGGCATCGAGCGTCCGGTGGGCCTCCCGCAGCCGCTCCCCCAGTGCGAGGAACCGTGCGGCGTCCGCCGGCTGCCGCCGGGCCAGCAGGTTCGCGGCCCACACCGCGATCGTGGGCCGGCGCAGCGCGGCGATCGCCTTCGCCGCCGCAGGGTCCTTGGCCTTGCGCGCCTCGGCGGCGTACGCGTCCCTGGCAGCGGTGAAGGCCGCGGGCTTGAGCCCGTACAGCTCCTCGGCGATCCCGTCGACGTCCACGACCCCACTGTGCGCCGCCCGCGGCGAACGGGCCCGGCCGTGCGGCCCGCCCCTGCACCGAATGCCCGCCCAGGTCACCCGGCCGGCCCGATGCCCCCTCCCTCTCCCGCCCCCCTGCCCGCCCCGCCGACGGATCGGCCGCAGGCACCCGGCACACTCGGAGCGGGCACTCCCGAGGGGCGGTGGCGCCCGCACACTGACGCGCTGCCCTGCGCACCCCCGGCCCCGCCCGGAAGAGGAGACCCGCGTGCCCCGCTCCGACGCCCACCCCCACCTCGGGCTGTCCGCCGTCGACATCGCCGCGCTCGTGAACGGCCGGCAGGTCACGGCCCTCGCGATGGTCGAATCCGCCCTCACCCTCGGTGCCGGGCGCGATGCCGGACTGCGCGCCTTCACCGCCTGGTGGGCGGACGAGGCCCGGGCGCGGGCGGCGGAGGTCGACGCGGCCGTGGCCCGCGGGGTGCACCTGCCCCTGGCCGGGGTCCCCTTCGCCGTCAAGGGCCGGGAGGGCGCCGGCTCCGTGCAGAACCGGCGCCTGGCCGAGGCGGGGTGCGTGCCCGTGGGAGCGACGTCCGTACCGCGGGGCGGCGCCGCCTGGCAGACGTACGGAATGACGGACCGGGGACCCACGCTCAACCCGCTGGACCCGGCCTGGTCGCCCGGCGGCTCCTCGGCCGGTGCCGCGGCGGCGGTCGCGGCGGGGATCGTACCGCTGGCCACCGGCTCCGACGGGGCGGGATCGGTCCGGATCCCGGCCGCCTGGTGCGCCGTGGTCGGCTTCAAGCCCACGAACGGCCTGCTGCCCGCCCGCGACCGCGCCGGCCTCAACAGCCCCGGGGTGCTCACGCGCACCGTGTCCGACGCCGCGGCCTACCTCAGGGCCGTCGCCCCCGCCGCCCCCCTCACCTCCCCCGGCTCTCCCTCCCCATCCCCTTCCCCGCGCGTGGCCTGGACCTCCACGCTCGGCTACGCCGACACCGACCCGGCGGTCGCCGCCACCGCGCGGCGCGCCCTCGACCGCATCGCCCGCGCGGGCCTGTGCACCCTCGTCGACCACCCGCCGGCGCTCCGCGACCCGGCCCCCGCCTGGACCGCCCTGCGCGCCGGGACCGCGGACTCTGACACCGAAGCCCTGATCCGGTACAACGCCCGGTCCCTGGACGAGGCCTTCCACGCATCCGACCTCCTCGCCACCCCCACCACGCCCCACGCGCCCCACGGCCACGAGGGCCCCGGAACCCGTATGAGCGTGGCGCTGACCTGGGCGTTCAACCTCTCGGGCCACCCCGCGATCACCCTCCCGGCGGGCCGCACACCGGCCGGAGAACCCGTGGGCCTGCAACTGATCACCCGGCACGGCGCCGACGCCCCGCTGCTCGCCGCGGCGGAGACCTTCGCCCGATTGCTATGCCCTGGTACCGCCGGCTAGCTACAGTGCCGGTATGGGAAAGCAGACGAACATCCGACTGGACGAAGCCGTCAAAGCGGCCGCCGAGGAGCGGGCCAAGCGTCGCGGACTCAGCTTGCAGGGGTACGTGGCCGACCTGATCGAGGCCGATGTGAACCAGTCCCGCGCGGCGTTCATGGCCGGTGCCTCGGCCTTCCTGGCCGGGTACGCGGACGCGTTCGAGGCGGAGGTGGGCGAGGACCGGTACCCCGGCCTCCCGGACGGCCCGGCGCAGAGCGCGCCGAGGAACGCGGCGTGAACCTCCGCATCGACCTCGCCTGGATCCTGGCCGTGGCCCAGCAGATCCCGGGGGACCCCCAGGTCGTCGACTACGGGGTCCCGGTCGCGGCGGAGGCCCGCCACCGGGCGGAGATCCTCGACCACGAGGTCTACCCCGAGCCCCACCACAAGGCGGCGGCGCTGCTGTGCGAGCTGGCGAGGAACCCCGCCCTGGAGGCCAGGAACCTGCTGTTCGCCGCCACCGTCACCGCGGCCTACCTGTCCGCGTGCGGCCAGCCGGTACGCCCCGGCCTGGACACCGTCCTCCCCCTGGCCCGCGCCGCCCGCGACGGCCTTCCCGTACGGGAGGTCGCCGCCCGCCTCAGGACCTGGACGGGCTGAGCCCCTCCGGAGCGGACCGGGCCGAGTGCCGCCGCCGCTGTCCCCAACTCTCTCCGCCGGTCGGGCGGAGGCGGCGGACGCCGCTCCCGGCGGGGCGTCAGATGCGGGAGTTGCGCAGGGACTGCCACACGGCGCCGGCCAGGGCCTTCGTCGCGCGGGGGACCGAGAGGTGCTCGTGCTCGCGGTACAGGTCCCAGTTGTACTGGACGAGGGAGAGCTTGTTGGAGGAGAGGGATCCGGCCTGGTGCGCGCGGTACACCGCCAGCGGCTCCATCAGGCCGCGGGCGTCGGCGCCGTCCCGCATGATCGACAGCCACAGGGCGTAGTCCTGGCGCTTGCGCATCTCCGGCATGAGGCGGGTGCCGAGCGCGTTGCGGTCGTACATGGCGGTGAGGGCGCCGATGTAGTCGCGGACCAGCATCGCGCGGTAGTCCACGTGCTCGCGCGCCTTGATCACCCGGCCGTTGGGCACCCACTCGGTGCTCTCACCGGTGTGCTCGGCGTCCATCTTGTAGTACGAGGTGAACGTCAGGGGCGCCGTGCCGGCCGCGGCGAAGGCGAGCTGCTTCTCGGTCTTCTCCGGCAGCCACATGTCGTCGCTGTCGAGGAAGGCGACGTAGTCGCCGCGGGCCCGCTCGATGGCCAGGTTGCGGGCCCGGCCCGCGCCGCCCTGCTCGGGTGCCGTCTGCACCAGGACGCGCTCGTCCTGCGCGGCGAACTCGCGCAGCAGGTCCATCGAGGCGTCGGTCGACTGGTCGTCGGTGATGAGGAGTTCCAGGTCGGTGTGGGTCTGCGTGAGCACGGACCGGACGGCTGCGCCGAGGGTGGCTGCCGAGTTGTAGACGGGCATCACGACAGACACCAGGGGCACAGCGGTTCTCCTTGCAGAATCAGGTACGACGGTCCATTCAAGCACCGCTTGCGCCGGCCGCGCGCACCGAGGTCGTCCCGGCGGCGCGGCCTCCGGGCCGGATCGTCCGGGGAGGCCGGTTCGCAGGGGGTGGCGGGCCGCCTCTCTGGGGCGGTGCGGCGGCCTGCGCATCCGTGTACGCCTCTTCAGCCGCCCTCGGCCGGCCCCCGTGCAGTGGGCTTGTCCACAGGGCACAGGGGCCCTGCGGCGGGCGCGGCTAGCCTGTGATCATGGCCTTGCGACCTGAAGAGTTCTACGAGCACGCGCGGGCGGCCGCGGACGACGAGCTGCGGCTTCCGCTGGCGCGCATGACCGGCTGGGACGTCAGTCCCTTCGAGGCGGACGGGCTGCGCGTGTCCGTCCTCCGCCCGCCCGTGGTGCCCGAGGCGCCGCGGCACGGCGAGGACCCGGCGGACTGCGGCGAGTGCCGCGCCCGCGACGAGGGGATCTGGTGCGACGAGCGGTGGCGGCTCGCCCGGATACCGGGCGTCGGCGTGCCGCTGGTCCTGATGCTGTTCCCCCGCGACCACTACGACATGGCCGACCTGCCCGACGAGCTGGCCGGCGAGCTGGGCGTGCTGACGGCGCACATAGTGCGCCACGTGCAGGCGCTGCCCCACGTCAGCCGCGCCCACGTCTACCGGATCGGGGACGGCTCGGCGCACCTGCACGTGTGGTTCTTCGCCCGCCCGGAGGGGCAGACCCAGCTGTACGGGTCGTGGCTGCCGGTCTGGGACGACCTCCTGCCGGAGTACCCGGCGGACATAGCCGACGCGGACGCGGCCGCCGTGGCGCGGGCGCTGGCGGCCTCGTACGGGGGACGGCTCCCGCCCTCGGACGGTACCGGCGGGGCCTGAGGCCTCCGCCGGACCCGGTCCCGGTCCGGCCTCGGCCCCGCCGCGGATCAGCGGCGGCGCGAGGCCAGGCCGGAAACGGCGCCTCCCACGTGGAGGGCGAGGGCGGTCAGCCCCAGCAGCATGATGTTGGTCGAGGTGAACGTGTCGTTGGTGGCGATGTCCGCCGCGTTGATGAAGAAGGCGACGAAGAACAGCACCGCTGCAACTATGCCGAGCATGGACGGGCTCCTTTCGTTGGCTGCTTCCGCGCATGCCCCCGAATCGGCGCGGCACACACCCAACTCGGCCTGCATGCACCGCTGATGGGGTCCGGATCCGGTCCTCAGCGCCCGGGGACGGGGGCTCCGGGGAGGACGTCGAAGACGGTGTCCGTGCCCGTGATCTGGAGCAGCCGGACGACCTGGCGGGTGGGCGCGGCCAGCCGGAAGGCGATGCCGGCGTCCACCGCCCGCCGACGGGCGTACAGGAGCTCGTTCAGACCGGAGGAGGAGCAGAAGACCAGGCCGGCGCAGTCCACCACCAGCGATCCGGGCACGGGCGAGCCCGTGAGGGCCTCGTCCAGCGCGCGGGAAAGGACGGGAGCGGTGTCCAGGTCGGCGTGGCCGGCGAGGGCCAGCACGTACACGCCCGGCGGTCCCGGGCGGGGACTGGCGCTCAAGCCTGTGGCCGTCAACGGATCCTCCACAAGATCGCCCGCCGTTCGTTTCGTTCTGGTGGTACGACCGTGCCCTGCCCCACCGCTCCCCGCAGCACCGCGAACGAACGAGGAGGCGCGATACAGCCGCAGAACGAAACGAACGGCGGTCCCGCGGGCCCGCGCTCCGTTCAGGCGACGAGGAGGCGGAGGCCGAGGTCTGCCGCGGGGAGGGTGGCGAGGTGACCGTTGCGTGCGGACCAGCGGCCGGAGGCGAGGTCGGTGCGCAGGGCGCCTACCGCACGGGCTTCGGCCTGCGGGCCGGCCTTCGTCCACACCGACACCGCGCGGCGCACGCGGTCTTCGAGGTAGGCCTCGGGCCGGCGCCAGTAGGCCTCGAACAGGCCGTCGGCGCAGTCCCAGGGGACGGGGACCGGTTCGGTACGGGCGCCGAGCACCCCGGCCATCGCCGCCAGCGGGGGGAACCCTTCGAGGACGGCGGCGAACTCGGGCAGGTAGTCGCGGGTGAGCCAGAACCGGTCCTGCCAGTCCGGCTCGTCGGTGTCGAAGGTCAGGACCACCACGCGGCGGGCGACGCGGCGCAGCTCGTGCAGACCGGCGAGCGGGTCGCCCCAGTGGTGCACGGTGGAGACGGCCATCGCGGCGTCGAAGGAGCCGTCCGCGAAGGGCAGGCTCTCCGCGGCGGCCGCCACACACGGGGCCGCCCCGGCCGGCCGCCGCCCCCGCATGACCGCCGACGGCTCGACGGCGGTGACACGGCGGTCGGCCGGTTCGTAGGAGCCGGTGCCGGCCCCGACGTTCAGGACGGTCCGCGCGTCGCCGAGGGCGTTCCAGATCTGGGCGGCGAACCGCGGGTCGGTGCGCCGGGTCGCGGTGTAAACGCCGCCGATCGCGTCGTACAGGCGTGCTCCGAGTACGTCCAGCTGTTCTTCCGGTGTCACCCTCAGCCCCTTCGCCCGTGTTTCGAGTTCCCTGTCGATGGCCGCCACCATGGCGTCGGCCCGTGCGCGCCGGTCCAGGAGCAGACCGCGCAGGCGGTGCAGGTGCGCGACCGCGTCCACGGACGGGTCGCCGACCAGTTCGGCGACCTCGCCCAGTCCGAAGCCGAGCCTCCGGTAGGCGAGCACCTCGCGCAGTCGCTCCACGTCGCCGGCCGCGTAGGACCGGTAGCCGGCTTCGGTGCGCGCGGAGGGCCGTACGAGCCCGATCGCGTCGTAGTGGTGCAGCGTGCGGACGCTCACGCCGGCGAGCTCGGCGACGCGTCCCACGGTCCAGTGGTCTTCCACGGCACGACTATCGGGCCTCACGCCGCGTGAGGGTCAAGGGGGAGAGCGGGGCAGGGCGGGTTGCCCCTGCGGACGGGGTGGCGGCGTCAACGGGCGGGGCGGTGTACTCCCCCGCCGCCGTGCCCGGTGGCCGGTCGCTTCGGTCGCTCCGGTCGCTGGGGTGGGGTCAGGCGGCGGCCAGGTCGTGTGCGTACCGGGCGAGCTCGTGCTCCTGGTCCGCGGGGCAGGTGGCGGACCTCCCAGATCAGGGCGGCCGTGGCGCGGGTCTCGGAGGCGGGTGCGCGCTGGTCGGCGGGCGCGGGGAGGCCGGTGACGGCCGCCGGTACGGATGCCGGTACGCCGAGGACGGCGGCGGAGGCGCCGAGGAGTTCCGCCGGGCAGGGGGCGCCCCTGCGGCGGCGCGGCGGACCGGCCCGCCCCGACCGCACGGCACGAGGCCCCGGCGGACGGGCGCCGGAACGCGCGGCAGCGCGGAGACTTCCCTCGTGACGGGCTCCCCCGAACCCGCTGTTGCGTCAGTACACCCGGCGGAGGCCGAGCCCGAACCGGCAACCCCGGCCGCACCCCACCTGCCGGACCGGAGTCCCGCAGCTCAGCCCCCGCCGCGCCCGGCGAGGAACCGCGCCGCCACGTCCACCGCCTCCCGGTTGAGCTCCTCGACGGAGGCCCCCCGCCCCTCGTCCCACCCGTCGAGGTCGAACAGCACGCGGACGAAGGGCTCCAGCTCCGCGGGGCGGCCGAGGGCGTCGGCGATCTCCACCGCGATGAGGTGGGTGCCGGCGGCGGGGTCCATCGAGCCGTCGACGATCCGGCCGGCGACCCAGCGGGCCGCCGCCCAGTCCGCCGCCCGGGGGTCGGCGGGCGGCCGGAAGAACAGCCCCAGCTCCTCCAGCACCCGGTCGAAGAGTTCGGGCGCCTGCGGCTCCTCGCTCCGCAGGAGACCGGCCAGCTGGGCGAGGGAGGGGCTCTCGACACCGGCGAGCAGGGCGTCCAGCCCCGCGCGGATCAGCCGGTCGGACCCGGCGTCCATACCGAACGCCCGCGCGTGCGCCAGGTGGTCGAGCTGCTGGAGGGCCTCGTCGCAGGTGGGCGTCATCAGGTCTTCTCGTTCGGCGTCCGGGAACACGAGGCTCGCACACCCGGTGGCGGCATTGCCGCAGCACCCCGCCCCTTTATTCCATACGGGTCGACCCGTATGGTAAACAGGGGCCATGGATACCTCTCCTGCCGGGCGGGGCCGGCCCCGGGATGCGCGCTCCAGTGCCGCGATCGTCGCAGCCGTCACCCAGCTCCTCCTCGAAGGCGGCTACGCCGCACTGTCCATCGGAGCCGTCGCCGCACGTGCGGGGGTCGGCAAGGACACCGTCTACCGGCGGTGGTCCGGAAAGCCGGAGCTGGTCTACGAGGCGGTGTTCACCGCCTCCGACTCCGCCGCGCTCCCCGATACGGGCACCCTGCAAGGGGACTTGACCGCCCTCGTCCGCTCGCTGGTGGAGGAGTTCTCGGCGCCCGCCGCCGCGGCGGCCCTGCCCGGGCTGCTCGCCGACTTCGCCGCCGTACCCGAGCTGCGCTCCACGATCCGGGCCCGGTTCCTCGCCCCCGCCAGGGAACGGCTCGTGACCGTCTTCGACCGCGCCGCGCAGCGCGGCGAGACGGTCGCGGACGTACCCGTCGAGCTGGTGCTGGACACCCTGGCAGGAGCCGTCTTCTTCCACCTCGGCATCATGGGCGAGCAGCCGGACCCGGACCTGGCCGCCCGCATCGCGACCACGATGAGCAAGGGAATCGAGGCCCGGTGAACGGCTGGTTCCTGGCGGCCGGCGCCCTCGCCGCGGCGACGACGGCCGTCCACGCCACGGCAGGCGGCCGCAGCATCGTCCGCCCCCTGCTGGCCGGCTCCCTGCCCGACGAACCCCGCCGCACCCTCCACGTCGTCTGGCACCTGGTCACCGCCGACCTGCTGCTCAGCTCCGCCGCCCTGCTGTTCCTGGCCTGGACGCACGCGCCCAGTACGGCACTCGCCCTCTTCATCGGCGCCCAGTACCTCGCCTACACCGCGGTCTTCCTCGCCGTCACCCTCACTGCGGGCTGGCCGCGCCCGCTCCTCCAACTCCCGCAGTGGACGCTCCTGTTGCCGGTCTCCCTGTGCACCTTCGCCGGCGCTGGGTGAGGCGCCCCCGGTACGGGTGGGCGGACGCACTGCTCAGTTGCGGCCGGAGGTGGTGCCGTACGGGGCGGTCATCAACTCGATCACGACGGCGAGGTACAGGCCGCGGCCGCCGTAGAGGGTGTTGACCCCTCCGGACGGCCGGCGGCCCGCGAGGGACCGGATCCCTCAGGAGGGGTCCTCCTGCACCGTGGACGTGATGATCGAGAACGCCGCGCCCTGGGGGTCGGCCAGGACCGCCATGCGGCCCGCGACCATGTCGAAGGCGGGGGCCAGGACGGTGGCCCCGGCCCGGACGGCGGCCGCCTGGACCTCGTCCACGCTGTCCACGTGGAAGTACGGCTGCCAGTGCGGCGGGACGCCCGGCGGCATGTTGGCCATGTCCATCATCCCGCCCACCGCCCGCCCGGCGACCTGGAACTCGACGTAGTTCCCGGCGCCCTCCATCTCGGAGTGCGCCGTCGTCACCGGCAGGACGGACGAGTAGAACGCCGACGCGCCGGGCAGGTCGGGCGTGACGAGCTCGTTCCAGATCAACGCGCCGTGCTCGTTGACGATGCCCGCGCCGTCGAAGGTGCCGGGCTGCCACAGGCCGAAGACGGCGCCGGCCGGGTCGGCGACGACGGCCATCCGGCCGAGGTCCATGACGTCCATGGCGGGCACCATGACCGAACCGCCCGCGTCCGTGACGGACTTGAGGGTGGGGTCGATGGCGTCCGTCGACAGGTATGTCGTCCAGACGGTCGGCGGCAGCGGGTCCGGGACCGTGCCGTCCGGGTTCATCGCCTTCATGATCCCGGCGACCGGCCTGCCCTTGAGGGTGCAGACGGAGTACCCGCCCTGCTCCGCCGGGCCCACCTCGCCCTGCCAGCCGAACAGGTCGCAGTAGAAGTCGAGGGCCGCCTGCTGGTCGGGGACCATCAGGTCGATCCAGCAGGGGGTACCGGGCTTGTAGGGGCCGCTCATGTCGGGCACGGGTGCCTCCGGGACGCTTTCGGGAGTGGGACGGGCCGTCCCCTACCCGGGCCCGGCCCACGGAATCGGGCCGTACGGGTGACCCCTGCGACCGGTCGGCACCGCCCCGGCCCGCGCCCGCCGCGCCCGGCCCCGGTTCGCCGGGCGCCGCCGCCGGGCATACGCGGTGCGTGGAGCACCAGCAGGGGCCGCCCCTCACGCCCGACGGACGGTACGTCGTCATCAACGGCCGCCGGTGGCGGGCCACCGACCCCGCCGTCCCGGAGACCGCCGGTGCGCGGCTCCGGGCGCACCTCATGGACGCCCGGCGGGCCGTCGCCGCGGCCCGGAGGTCCGGCGACCCGGTGGCCGAGCGCGCGGCAAGGCGGCGCGTCCACGCTGCGAAGGTCGCCCTCGGCGAACGCGGCACCCCCTGGTGGGACATGAGCGCGGCGGCGCGGGAAACCCGCTGGCGGGAGGGGCTCGACGCACTCGACGGTGACACTCCGTCCGCTTGAGGAGCCCCTCGGTGGGCAGACGCCGGTCATGACCAAGGATGGTGTGACATGTGCGGCGTGAGCGGGGAGATACGTTTCGACGGGCGGCGGCCCGACCTGGCCGCCGTCGAGCGGATGACCGACCGGATGGCGGACCGCGGGCCCGACGGCAGGGGGCTGTGGTCGCAGGGCGCGGTGGCGCTGGGGCACCGCAGACTGAAGATCATCGACCTGTCGGAGAGCGGCGCCCAGCCGATGACGGACCCGCACACGGGCCTCACCTGCGTGTTCAACGGCTGCGTGTACAACTACCGGGAGCTGCGCCGCCGCCTGGAGGGCCACGGGCACCGCTTCTTCTCGGAGTCCGACACCGAGGTGTTCCTGAAGGCGTACGCGCAGTGGGGCGCGGCCTGCGTGGAGCAGCTCGCGGGGATGTTCGCGTTCGCGGTGGCGGAGCACCGTACCGGGCGCGTGGTGCTGGGCCGCGACCGGCTCGGGATCAAGCCGCTCTACCTCGCCCGCGACGGCGACCGCCTCCGCTTCGCCTCCTCGCTGCCCGCCCTGCTGGCCGGCGGCGGCATCGACACCTCGTTCGACCCGGTGGCCCTCCACCAGTACCTCAGCTGGCACGGCACGGTCGCGGCCCCCCGCACCGTCCTGGCCGGGGTCCGCAAACTGCCGCAGGCAACCGTACGGGTGGTCGAGCCCGACGGCACGGAGAGCGACCACTGCTACTGGCAGCCGACCTACGACCGCAGCCGCCCCGAGCTCGGCGAGGACCCGGTGCTGTGGCAGGAGGCCCTGGGCGACGCGCTCCGCACGGCCGTGCGCCGCCGCACGGTCGCCGACGTGCCGGTGGGCGTCCTGCTCTCCGGGGGTCTCGACTCCAGCCTCATCACCGCCCTGCTGGCCGAGGAGGGGTACGAGGGCCTCCAGACGTACGCGATGGGCTTCGACGCGGAGAGCGGCGAGGAGGGCAACGAGTTCCACTACTCCGACCTGGTGGCCCGGCGGTTCGCCACCGACCACCACCAGTTCATGATCCCCACCGACCGGCTGCCCGCCGCGCTGGAGGGGGCCATCGGCTGCATGAGCGAGCCGATGGTCAGCCACGACGCCGTCGCCTTCCACCTGCTGTCCGAGCAGGTGGCCAAGGAGGTCTCGGTGGTGCTCTGCGGGCAGGGCGCGGACGAGGTGTTCGCGGGGTACCACTGGTACCCCGGCATCGCCGAAGCGCCGCGCGCCGCGGCCCCCGAGGCGTACGCCGACGCCTACTTCGACCGCAGCCACCACGATGTCGGCACCCTCCTGCACCCCGACGTGACCCCCTCCCGCGACGCCTCCGGGGAGTTCGTGCACACCCACATGGCGGCCCCGGGCGCCCGGACCTCGCTCGACGCGGCGCTGCGCCTGGACGTCCACGCGCTGATGGCCGACGACCCGGTCAAGCGGGTCGACAACATGACGATGGCCTGGGGCCTGGAGGCGCGCGTGCCCTTCCTCGACCACGAGCTCGTCGAACTGGCCGCGGCCTGCCCGCCGGGGCTGAAACTGGCGGACGGCGGCAAGGGGGTCCTCAAGGGCATCGGCCGCCGGGTGCTCCCCCGCGAGGTGGTCGACCGGCCCAAGGGGTACTTCCCGGTACCGGCCGTCCGGCACCTGGCCGGTCCGGTGCTCGCCCGGGTGCGCGAGGCGCTCACCTCCCCGGAGGCCCGCCGCCGCGGCCTCTTCGACCAGGCGGCCGTGGCCGGACTCCTCGCGGATCCCGCAGGCCACCGCGCGAGACGCGGGGCCAGCACCCTCTGGCAGGTCGCCACACTGGAACTGTGGCTCCAGGCCCACGGCATCAGGTGAGCGGGGCGGCCGGTGCCGGCCGATGGGCCCGAGGTCCGCGCGGCCGGGGGCCGGCCCGGGTGCGGCGGTCCCGGGCGCGGTGGTCCTGGTTCCGGCGGTCCTGGTTCCGCTCGCCCGGCTCCGGCCATCCCGGCTCGGCCGCCCCAGTTCCGGCAGTCCTCATACCGGCCGCCCCAGAACCGGCCATCCCGGCTCAGGCCGCGACCGGCGGCCTGGACCGCCCGGTGAGACGGATCGACACTGGACCGGCGGGGGATCCTGCCGTCATCCGAGGGCAGGAGCCGCGAAAGACCCCTCTCCGCGCACCCCGCCCCCCACCACACTGAGAGGCCGGAATGCCCCTGGACCGCCCCGCACACCACCCGCCCGCCGCACCCGCCGAGCCCGCCCCGGCGGCGCAGCCGGGCCGCCCCGCCCGCGCCCTCCCGACCACCCCCGCCCCGGCCTCCCCGGCCCCGCTCCCGCTGCACGTGGGCGGGGCCGCGCCCCCGGACCCGCCGACGGTGCTCACCGCCCACGGCTGCTGGTACCCCTCGGCCGACCCCACCGGCGAGCGGGTCGCCTACATCTGCGACCGCGCCGGCGTTCCGCAGCTGTGGAGCGGGCCCGCAGGGGACGGCGGGGCGCACGTCCTGGACGCCGGCGCGGATCCGGTCACCGAGGTCTCCTGGTCGCCCGACGGCCGCTGGATCGCGTACACCACGGCGCCCGGCGGCGGCGAGCACACCCGGGTCCTGGCCGTCCGCCCCGACGGCACCGGCCGCCGGGTGCTCGCCGGAGCCGACCGGGGCGCCTCCGCCCACCTGGGCTGCTGGACCCGCGACGGCACCCTCCTCGCGGTCACCGTGGCGGGCCCCTCCCCCGACCCCTCCGCACACGGCGGTACGGGCCACCTGCCCCGGGCCCTGCCCGCAGGCGCCGACCGGGCCGGACCGCCCCCGACGGACCCCGGAGACGGGCAGTCCAGGCCGGGCCCGCCCGGCGCCCTGACCGCGTACCTCCTCGACCCCGACGGCACCCGGGCGCCCGTACTCCTCTACAGCGAGAACGGGGCCGCCTCCCTGCGCGTCTGCGACATCGGCGCGGAGGGCCGCTTCGCCCTGCTGCGGCGCGGCCCGCGCGGGCGCCGCGAGGCGCTCCTGCTGGACACCTCCCTGCCGGACGCCTCCCCGGACCGGATCACCTGCCGCCTGCCGGCCGCGGACGGCGACCCGTGGATCGGCCGCCTCTCACCCGACTCCCGCACCCTGTGGCTGCGCAGCGACGCGGACCGCGAGTTCGCCGCCCTCCTGCGCGCCCGCCTCGACGACCGGGGGGCCCTGGTCGGGCTGTCCACGGCCGCCGAGCGCGAGGGGAGCCCCCTCGACCTGCTGAGCCTTCCCGACCACGGCCGCTGGGCCCTGCTGGCCTGGAACACGCACGGCGCGAGCGAACTGGAGAGCCTCGACCTGCCCGGGTCCGAGGAGGAAGCCCCTCCCGACCCGCCCTCCCCTCCAGGTACGGACGTGGGCCACATCCCGCCCCACCCCCGCCCCCTCCCGCTCCCGCACGAGGTGGTCACCCGGATCTCCCCCGTCGGCCGGGGCGGACTCTTCGCCGCCCTGGCCGGCTCCCGCCGCAGGCCCGGCATCTGGGACCTGACCGGCGGCCCCGCCCCGGTCCGCACCCCGTGGTCGGCCGGCGACGCGGAGGCGGCCCCGCCCGGCCGGCCGCCGGTCCGCCCGGTGCCCCTGCGCTGCCGGGCGCGGGACGGACTGCTCCTGGGGGGCTGGTACTACGACGCCCCCGGCCGCGACCCCGGCCGCCCGGCCCCGTGCGTGATCCACCTCCACGGCGGCCCCGAGGAGCAGGAGCGGCCGGTCTTCAACCCGCTCTACCACGAGATCCTCGGGCGCGGAATCAGCGTCTTCGCCCCCGACGTGCGCGGCTCCTCCGGCTGGGGGCGCTCCTTCGTGGACGCCGACCTCGGGGCGGGCCGGTTCGCGGCCATCGACGACGTGGCCGACTGCGCCGCCCACCTGGTGGCCCGCGGGGACGCCGACCCGCTGCGGCTGGGCGTCATGGGCCGCTCGTACGGCGGCTACCTCACGATGGCCTCGCTGGTCCGGCACCCCCACCTCTTCCGCACCGGCGTCGCCGTGTGCGGCATGTCCGACCTGACCACCTTCTTCGCCGGCACCGAGCCGTGGATCGCGCAGTCGGCAGCCGCCAAGTACGGCCATCCCGAACGCGACCGGGACCTGCTGCGGGCCCTGTCCCCGATGAGCCGCATCGACCGGCTGCGGGCGCCCGTCCTGGCCGTGCACGGGGAGTACGACACGAACGTCCCGCCGACCGAGTCCGAGCAGTTCGTGCGCGCGGCCCGCGAGCGGGGCGTACCCGCCAGGCTCCTGACCCTGCGCAACGAGGGCCACGAGTTCCAGCGGGCCGACAACCGGCGGCTCTGCCGGCGGACCGCCGCCGACTGGCTCGAACGGCACCTCGGCGACGTACCGCCGGGGCCTCCCGGCTCCTGAACGGCGGGAAGGCCGCACCCTCTCCGCAGCCTGCGACCGGCCCCGCGGGCCGGAGCAGCCCCGCTCAACCGCGGAGGGCGAGGATCCGGGTGAGGGCCGCGTGCAGGAGCCGGACCGCCCGCTCGGCATCGGCCAGGTCCGCGTCCGAGGGCCGGACCGTGCCGGAGGAGAAGGGGTCGCCGGGATCGGCGGCAAGGGCCCGCCAGCGCAGTACCGGCGCCAGGGCAGTGCTGGCCCCGGCCAGGAACCAGGCCAGGTGCCCGTGTGTCCGGGCCGTCGCCAGGGCGAGGACCGCCAGGGCCTCCCGCAGGCGGGCCAGCCGCTCGATCGGCCGCAGGCCCTGCACCGACCCGGCCGGCCCGACTGCTGCGGCCAGTCCCTCCGCGGCCCGGCAGGCCAGGCGCTCGTCGTGCGGTCCCAGCCGCCACGTCGCGCGCCGCACCAGGCCCTCGTCCTGCCCGGCCAGCAGCGCCAGCTGCGCGCTCATCGCGCCGGGGCCGACGGAATCGGCCGAGGCGACGGAGGCAGCCCTGTCGACTGAGGGGCCCGTGTCGACTGAGTCGGCCGAGGCGCCCGAGTCGGCGCCCGCGCCCGCGCTCGGACGGAGTGCGGTCGCGCCCGTTCCGCCCGGCGCCCGGCGGCCCGTCCGGCGTCCGGGTGAACAGTCCCGCCGTACCGGTCAGCTCCAGCAGCCTGGCCAGCTGCCGCGGCAGCGGACCGGCCAGGAGCACCCTGTGGCGGGCGTCGAGCAGGACGTGCAGGAAAGCGGAATCGGCGAAGCCCACCTCGGACACGTCCACGACGACCCGGTGCCCGCCCGCACTGTCCAGGGCCTCCTGGAGGATGCGGGCGCAGTCGCGGTCGAAGTCGCCGTGCAGCCGCAGGACGACGGCGCCGCCCGGCCCCGGGAGCCGTTCGACCACCACGGACGGGGATCCCTGCGGGAACAGACGGATACGGGGGGTGTGGAAATCGCGGAGGGCCACGGCGCACTCCCGGCTAGGCACGGAGCCCTCCCCTTCCGCGAACGGGAAGGAAGTGCGCGGTCACTACCGGGGCCGCGCGATCGAGGAGGTCCGTACCCGAAACACCCCGCCACGCTCAGAGGGGGGATGCGACGGCGCGGGTCACACCAACGGCTGCTCGGCACCTACCCCCGATCCGGCCCTTCAGTCCTTCGGCCCCGGTATGCGAAACGGACCGCCCGCAAGGAGGCGGGGCTGCCGGCCCGCTGGCAGCCCCGCCTCGGCTGCGCCGGTGGCCAAAGGCAAAGGGGAAGCCACCGGGCGCAGCCCCACACGAAGGTCTTCAAGGTCGTTGCAGGTCTCCAAGCTCTTCGCTGCCCTGCGTCTGCCCAGCGGTACCGGGATCAGACATCGCTACCGGGATGGGACACCGGCCGCGCACCGGGCCGCACGGGGACCGGCCGCCGGGCCCGCTGCCCCGGCTCCCCGGTCGACACGCTCCCGGCCGCGGACGGAGGATGGGGGCGTGATGACCGTACTCGTGGCCGGTGTGGCGGAAGGCGAGGAGCTGGAGCGGCTGAGGTCCCGGATCCAGCGCAACACCCACTTCCAGGTGATCTCCCACGCCCACACCCCCGAACTCGCCCTGGCCCACGCCCGGGTCCTGCTCCCCGACATCACCGTCCTGACCCTGGCCGGCGGCCTCGGCGGGGACCCCGGCGCCCTCCGCGTCTTCCACGGCGTACGCGCCCTCGACCCGCCCGGCGCCGTGGTCCTGCGCGCCCGCAACCACGCGGCCCTCGACGGCCTCGGCCGCTTCGCCGTGGACGGCGCCGTCCACGTCGTCCGGGCCGACGACGCCGACACGCTCATGCGCGCCCTGCGCACCATCGGCCTGCGCCGGGCCAGCTGCGACCCCGACACCATGCCCTGACGGGGCAGTGACAGGAGCCGGACCTCAGGTGCGGGCCAGGAAGCCGAGCACCGCCTGCGCCGTGGGGCCGGGATGGGTGAGGACCCCGCCGTGTGCGGCGCCGGGCACCACGGCGAACTCGCCCCGGGGCAGCCGCCCGGCCGCCTCCCGGCCGGCGCGCGGCGGGAAGTACAGGTCGTACTCGAAGGCCAGGACCAGGGCGGGTACGCCGATCCCGGCGAGCGCGTCCATCCGGTGCGGATCCCGGATCCACGCCGCCGAGGCAGCGGACTGGCCCGCCGCCCCCTCGGGCGAGGCCCACACCTCCTCCTGCGCGGTCAGCAGCTCCCGCCACTGCCCCACCTGCTCCTCGTCCTCCAGCAGGACGGCCGGCGGCAGGCTGGTCAGCAGCGTCTGCAGCCGCATGAAGGCGCCGGGCAGTCCGCCAGTGGCGGCGATCAGCTCGCCCTCCGCGTCCAGCACCGCGTCCACGACCCCGCCCGCCGGCCCGGCCCCGCCCATCAGCACCAGGGAGCGCACCAGGTCGGGGCGGGAACGGGCCAGCGCCTCGGCGGTGAAACTCCCCAGCGAGTACCCCACCACGGCGGCCTGCGCCAGGCCCAGCGCGTCCAGCAGCCCGGCGAGGTCGCCGGCCAGCTGCTCGATCGAGTACGGGCCCGCCGGACCGTCGGAGGGAGCCACTCCGCGCGCGGCGTACGACACCGCCTCGAAGCCCGCACCCGCCACCGCGTCCCGCAGCCCGCACAGCTCCCACGCCACCGGCGGCATCCCGGTCCCGCCGACGAACACCACCGGCCTGCCGGCCCCGCTCCGCTCGTAGGCGATCCGCACGCCGCCCACCCGTACCGATTCCACCCTCAGCCCACCGTCCCCCCGCTCGACCCGGCAACCGGGCCATGGTCACCGGCCGGCGCCGCAAAGGCGAGGAGCGTGCAGAAACCCGCCGCCCGCCGCCCCGCGAGGACCGGTATCCCGTGGCGGGCCGGCGCACTGGTGGGGCAGGGTGGCCCCGGCGGATCGCGGCGGAACCCGGACAGAAACCGTAAAGCTAAGGGTGAGAGTGAGGATGGGGATGGAGGGACGAAACAGGACCCTGGAGGCGGGCGAGGTCCCGCGGCAGCTGGCGGAGTCGTACGCCTCCGGCTTCGGCGAGGCCGGGAGGGCCTGGCTCGCCGGGCTGCCCGCGCTCGCGGCGGGGATGCTGGAGCGGTGGGAGCTGGAGCGGGACGGACCGGCGCTGGCCGGGGAGGCCTCGCTCGTCCTGCCTGTGGTCCCCGCCCCCGGTGCGGCGGCGACGGCCCGTACCGGGGGCGGGGCTGCGGTGCTCAGGCTCCAGATGCCCCGGCCCGAGACCGCGGCCGCACTGATCGGCCTGCACACCTGGGACGGCCGCGGAACCGTACGCCTCCTCGACCACGACCCCGCGACCGGCACCATGCTCCTGGAGCGCCTGGACACGACCCGCACGCTGGCCTCCCTCGAAGACGACGACACGGCGATCGGCATCCTCGCCGCCCTCCACGCGCGGCTGGTCGCGGTCCCCGCTCCCGTGGGCCTGCGCAGCCTCGGCGACATCGCCGCCGAGATGCTGGACCAGGTCCCGCAGGCGGTCGCGCACCTGGCCGAACCGGCCGACCGCCGGCTGCTGCGGGGCTGGGCGGCAGCGGTGGCCGAACTGGCCCCCGAGCCCGGGGACCGGCTGCTGCACTGGGACCTGCACTACGGCAACGTGCTCGCCGCCCGGCGCGAGCCGTGGATCGCCATCGACCCGGAGCCGCTGGCCGGCGACCCCGGATTCGACCTGTGGCCCGCGCTGGACAGCAGGTGGGACGACGTGGTCGCGAAGGGCGACGCCCCGCGCATCGTGCGGCGCCGCTTCGACCTGCTCACCGAAACCCTCGGCCTGGACCGTGCCCGCGCGACCGGCTGGACCCTGGGCCGGCTGCTGCAGAACGCCCTCTGGGACGTGGAGGACGGAGAAACCCGCCTCGCCCCGGCAGCCGTAACCCTCGCGGAGGCACTGCACAGCCGCCGCCGGTGACCGGCCCACCGGGGCCCACAGGCTACGGCTACGGGCGGCGGGCTGCGACGCGTACAGGCCGGGGCGGTACGGCCCCATCCGGAGCGGTACAGCAGGCCAGGACCGTACGCCCCTGACATCGCCCTACCCGGCCCCCGCTACGCCCAGCCCGACCCGCGTCCAGTCGCAGTCACGCCGGCCCGCGCCGCACCCTCCCCTCCTCACGGCCGACTCCCCGCGCGGGCCAGGGCGACGGCGCCTCCGAGGCCGTCCGGGACCGGGTGCGGCACCAGGCCCCACGCGGCCGTGCGGGCGGCGAGGCGGGACAGCAGGGGGCCCTGCGGGCCCAGCAGTCCGCCCGCCGTCACCAGCGGTTCGCCCGCCGCGGGGCGCAGCGCGGCCGTGCTCTCGGCCAGCAGGTCCGCCGCCTCGTCCAGGATCCCGGCGGCCACCGGGTCGCCGTCCCGTGCCGCCTGCACGACCAGCGTGCAGTGCCGGGCCAGCCGGACGGGTTCGGCTTCGCCGCGGGCGCCGTCGATGAGCGCGTAGCGCACGGACGCGGTGTCGGCGGCCGGTGCCTGGAAGACCTCGGCCAGCCGACCGGTGAGCAGGGTCGCCGGGCCCCGCCCGTCCAGGGCCCGCAGGGCGCGGCGCACGCCTTCGCGGGCGATCCAGAAGCCGCTGCCGTCGTCCCCGGTGAGCCATCCGCAGCCGTCGGAGGCCGCGGCCAGGCGACGACCGCCGATCCGGGCGGCCGCAGCCCCCGTACCGGCGATCACCGCGAGCCCGTCCGCCGGCAGGCCCGGCGCGCCAGCGAACGCGATCTCGATGTCGGCGACGACGCTGACCCGGGCCCCCGCCACGCCGACCCGGGCCAGGGCGGTGTGCAGCGCCCGCCCGGCGAGCGCCCGTCCGCTGTCCCCCTGCCGCCCCGGGTTCCCGGCCCCGGCGAACCCGGCGACTACGGCGACCACGCTCCCGGCGCGCCCCGGGGCCAGTACGCCGCCGAGGACCTGCGCCAGCCTCTCCGCGAGCAGCGCCTCGGGCACCGTACGGGCGTTGCCCGCCCCGGCCGAAGCCGTGGCGAGGTACGGCCCGTCCGCGCCGGCGTCCCCCTCCGCGTCCGCGTCGGCGAGCGCCGCGCGCAGATGCGAACCGCCGCCGTCGATCCCCAGCACGAGCCCCATCGCACTCCCTCCCCGACCTGATCTGACCTGCCTGCCCTGCCTGCCCTGCCCAATGCGCGCCCGGCCGCCACCGCCTGACGGTCACCCAGATCGTAGGTGCACCGCACCGCAGTCGAGGAGGGGCACGGCGCCCGGCCCTCCGAGCCCCCGCCGCCGACCGCGCGCCATCGCCCTCCGGCCAGGCCCCCGCGTCCCCGCCCCCGGCTTCTGCCGGCCCGCGGGCGGCCGATGCGCCCGGCGGCCGGATGCCGCACCCGCACCACCGCCCGCGACCGCACCGCCGGTACCCGGCCGGAATGCCCCCCTTCCCCGGGTCCTGCTGGCGTGGGGGCCTCCGGCGCCCCGGCCGCCGCCGCGCCCGCCCCTGCCGTGCGGGTCGAAGGGGACGGGATGGTCTCGCAGGCGGCGCAGCACACCAGGGCGGTGGTGGAGGCCTACTGGACCCCGGCCCGCATGAGGTGGGCGCTGGCCCACCCCGTGGACGCGCGCCCCGCCCCCGCCGCGGCGGCGCCACCGCGCGGCGCAGCAGCGGCAGGCGGGTCTGCACCGGACGAGCGAACCGGTCGACCCCGCACGGGACTTCTTCTCCTCCGCGCACGGGACGTCGGCCAAGGTCCTCATCGGCCGGATCAACCGCTGACGGGGCGGGTGCAGACCCGGGGCGGTGCCGGGCGGGGGAGCAGGCCGGCCGCCGCGGGTGTGTCCGGGCCCTCACCACCGGGCCCTGCCGGGCCGCCGGTCCGTGCCGGTAGGCTGGGCGGGCAGCTGGTTCGCCCCGTCCGCCAGGCGGGATGCGTCGCAAGAGGGAACCCGGTGGGAATCCGGGACTGCCCCGCAGCGGTGAGTGGGAACGACCGCCGTCATACGCACTGGGACCGGACAACGGTCCTGGGAAGCGACGGCCAGTAGGAGCCCGCCGGGAGATCCGGCAGGCCCGCCCGCGAGTCCGAAGACCTGCCACTGCCTGTATGCCCAAGGCGCATACAGGGTCCGGGAGTCCACCCCCGGGCCTTTCTGCCGCGACTCGCGAAGGAGAGTTGACGTGGCCGGTACGACCGCAGGCACCGTGGGGTGCGCAGCCAAGGTCCCGGGCGATTCCCGGGTGACCCTCGCCCACATCATGAGCGAGCACGACACCAATCTGTACGGCACCATCCACGGCGGCGTCGTGATGAAGCTCATCGACGATGCGGCGGCCGCCGCGGCCGGACGGCACGCTGACGGCCCCGCCGTGACCGTGGCCGTGGACCGGATGGCGTTCCTCGCGCCGGTGCGGGCCGGTGACCTGCTCAGCGTCGACGCCGAACTGGAGCGGGCCGGGCGTACTTCGATGACCGTGGGCGTACGCGTCCGGGCGGAGCGCTGGAACGCCTCGGGTCCCGCGACCGAAGTGGCCACGGCGACGCTGGCGTTCGTCGCGATCGACGCCGAGGGCCGGCCGCGGCCCGTCCCCGCACTCGAAGCCCCCGCGCCGATTCCCGCGTAGCGGGGGACCTTTCGCGGGCGGCTGTACCGCGGGGCGAGCCCCGCTGCCGGATCGGCGAGAGCCGCACGCCCCTCCGCTCCCCCTTCTCCGACCTGCCCTCCCCTGCCCCTCCCCTGTCCCTCCGGACCTTCGCGACCGCGGGCCGACAGGGCGGTTTCTGCTGCCCGGGGCGCGGAGGGGCGCGCGCGATCCCCTGCACCCCCACGAGCCCTGCCGCCCCTCCGACCCTTGTTGCATGTTGTGTGCAACTGCCTCTAAGTTGCAGCAGCAGTCGCAGCAGGGCGCGTCGAACCGGGCGTCCAGACCATCCGATCCGACTGCGGTGAGAGGACCATCCATGCCCCGCAACCCCCTGAAATCCGTGCTGTCCGCATGCGCCCTGGCCGTGCTGGTGTCCGGCTGCGGCGGAGGCAGCACGTCCTCCCCCGCGGACTCCTCCTCGGCAGGTGCCGCCGGCGCCTCCGCCAAGGGATTCCCGGTCACGGTCGACAACTGCGGCGTGAAGACCACGTACAAGCGCCCGCCGCAGCGGGCCGTCTCGCTCAACCAGCACGCGACGGAGGCCCTGCTGGCCCTCGGCGTCGAGAAGTCGATGGTCGGCACGGGCTACCTGGACGACAAGATCCTCCCCGAGTACCAGGCCGCGTACGACAGCGTGAAGGTGATCTCCGAGGAGTACCCCTCCTTCGAGGCCCTGCTGGCCGCCGAGCCCGACTTCGTCTACGGCGGATGGTCCTCCACCTTCGACGAGAAGGAGGGCCGCAGCCGCGCGGCCCTCGCCAAGGCCGGGATCAACACCCACCTCAACACCGAGGAGTGCCCCACCGGGCCGGTGACCGTCGCCGCCATGGACGCGGAGATCCGCACGCTCGCCAAGATCTTCGGCGTGCCCGAGCGGGGCGAGGAGCGGCTGAAGGGCCTGCACGCCACCCTGGACAGGGTCGCGGGCCAGCTCAAGGGGGCCACCCCGCTCAAGCTCTTCGTCTACGACAGCGGCGACAAGACGGCGTTCACCGCGGGCGGCGCGGGCATGGGCAACGAGATGATGCGGCTCGCGGGCGGGGTGAACCTCTTCGCGGACCTCGACAAGGCCTACGGCGACGTGTCGTTCGAGCAGGTGGCGCAGCGGGCGCCCGAAGTGGTCGTCATCTACGACTACGGTGACCAGACCGTCGAGCAGAAGAAGAAGTTCCTCCTCGCACACCCGGCGCTGAAGGACGTACCCGCCATCAAGAACAAGCGGTTCGCGGTGCTGCCGCTGTCCTCGACCGTGCTCGGCGTCCGGGTGCCCGGGGCCGTCGAGTCGCTGGCCAAGCAGCTCCACCCGGACCGCGTCCGGTGACCGACGTGGAGACCCGTACGGCCGAAGGGGCGGACCCCGCCGGGAGCGGCCGCCCCGCCGGCGGCAGAGCCGCAGCCCGCACGTCCGCACAGGTGGACGGGCCCGGGCACGGAAGCGGGCCCGCCGCGCGCGGGCGCCGGCCCGGGATCCCGTACCCCGTGGTGCTGGCCGTGCTCGGACTGCTGCTGGCCGCAGCCGCCACGGCCGGGATCGCGGCGGGCTCGATCAGCGTGCCCGCCGAGCAGGTGTGGGGCATCCTGGTGCACCGCGTGCACCCGGCGCTCGCCGAGGCGACCTGGACGCCGGTGCGCGAGACGATCGTCGTCGACGTCCGCCTCCCCCGCGTACTGCTCGCCGGGGTCGTCGGCGCGGGGCTGTCCGTGGCCGGCATGGCCCTCCAGGCCCTGGTGCGCAACCCGCTCGCCGACCCGATGCTGCTGGGCGTGTCCTCGGGGGCCTCGGTCGGCGCGGTGCTGGCCCTGGTGCTGAACCTGTCGGTGTTCGGGCTGTTCACCCTGCCCCTGGCCGCGTTCTGCGGGGCCCTCGCGGCGCTCGTCGCGGTGTACTTCCTGGCCCGCTCGGGCGGCCGGATGACCACCGTGCGCCTGGTCCTGGCGGGGGTCGCGACGGCCGAGGTGCTGTCGGCGCTGGCCAGCTTCCTGATCGTCACCTCGAACGACCCGCACAAGACCCAGTCCGCGCTCCGCTGGATGCTCGGCGGGCTGGCCGGCACCACCTGGGCGACGGTCTGGATCCCGGTCGGCGCCGTACTGGCCGGCACGGCCGTGCTGCTGGGCGTCTGCCGCTCCCTCAACCTGCTGCTCGCCGGCGAGGAGGCCGCGGCGGCCCTCGGGCTGGACGTGCACCGCTTCCGCGCCGCCCTGTTCGTCCTGGTCGCCCTCATGATCGGCACCATCGTCGCCGTCAGCGGCCAGATCGGCTTCGTCGGCCTGATCATGCCGCACGTCGTCCGGCTGCTCGTGGGCGCCGACCACCGCCGCGCCCTGCCCGCCGCCGCGCTCCTGGGCGCCGCCTTCCTCATCGCCGCCGACCTGGCGGCACGGACGCTGATGACCCCGGAGGAGATCCCCGTCGGCATCCTCACCGCCCTGGTGGGCGGCCCGTTCTTCCTCTGGCTGATGCGACGGAAGGCCGCCCGATGACCCACGAGCCCCCGGCCCCCGACCCCGCCGCCGGCCCCCGCTCCGCCCCCGCGGCGCTCCGCGCCGAGGAGGTCAGCGTCGTCGTGGACGGCAGGGCCCTGGTCCACCGGGCCTCCCTGCACGCGGCCCCCGGCGAAGTGCTCGGCCTCGTCGGCCCCAACGGCGCCGGGAAGTCCACCCTGCTGCGCACCTTCTACCGGGCGCTGCGGCCCAGCTCCGGCCGGATCCTCCTCGACGGCGAGGACGTCTGGCGGATGCCCGGCCGGCGGCTCTCTCAGCGCCTGGCGGCCGTACTCCAGGAAACGGCGGGCGAGTTCGCGCTCACCGTGTACGACGTGGTCGCGATGGGCCGTACGCCGCACAAGCGGGCCTTCGCGGGCGACGACGCGGCGGACCGCGAGATCATCACGCAGTCCCTGGCGGAACTGCACGTCGCCGGTCTCGCGCACGCGCCGTTCGACCGGCTGTCGGGCGGGGAGAAGCAGCGGGTCCTGATCGCCCGCGCGCTCGCCCAGCGCACGGGGACCATGGTCCTGGACGAACCGACCAACCACCTGGACCTGCGCCACCAGCTCGACGCCCTCCGGCTGGTCCGGCGGCTCGGCGTGACCACCGTCGTCGCCCTCCACGACCTGAACCTGGCCGCGGCCTTCTGCGACCGGATCTGCGTCATGTCCGGCGGCCGCGTGGTCACCACCGGGACCCCCGGGGAGGTCCTCACGGCACCACTGCTGTCCGACGTGTACGAGGTCGAGGCCGAGGTCCTCGAACACCCCCGTACGGGCGTCCCGTTCATCAGCGTCGTACCCGACCGCGAACGGCCCCTGCCCGCCGCGTTCCCGGGGAAGGAGGAACCGGCCCCCCGGACGCCCTGAGGAACCGGGGGCAGCGCCCCGGACCCGCTGCCCCCGCCCCTCTCCTGCGGCTCAGTGCTCGCAGAGGGAGAACTCCCGCTCGTAGAGCTGCTCGTTGTGCTCGTCGACGAAGAACTTCCGCTCCTTCATGAGCTCCTCGCGGTACGTCTTCGCCTGTTCCAGCGTCATGGTCGAGGTCTCGGACCAGGGCTGCTGCGGCGGTATGTCGGAGGTCGAGACGATCCGCTGCGACGGGTCGACCAGGAAGAACGCGAGGATCTTGCGGTGGCCGGGGCGCGTGGGGTCCGCGAGGCGGAAGCCGTCCACACGGTGCTGGAGCACGTTCGGGAAGGCCAGGCAGCGGCCCTCCGGGGTCGGGACCGAGCCCAGCACCTGGTTGAGCGCGTCCTCGTCCTCGAGGCCGTAGACCTCGCGCACGCCGGTGTCGTCGTTCTGCTCGTAGTACGGGTCGTCGAGGGCGGCCCGGAAGCCCAGCCGGCTCCCGGTGGTGTTCTCGCTGTCCCAGTAGTAGATGCCGGTCGAGACGATGCGCTCGTTGAGCATGCCCTCGACGTGCCAGGAGCCGCCCGCGTACTCCGGATTGCCGGGGGTCAGGTGGATCGTGGCGAGTTTGACGATGACCTGGAGGCGGCGGCCGCGCAGGTCGACCCGGTCGGCGGCCGCGGGAAGCGCGGGCGGGGTGAAGTCCGGGGCGTCCGGGAGGATCGGGTGGCGGTTCTCCCGCCAGGCCTCGTACGCCTCCTCCCAGGCGGCGCGGGCCTCCATGTACGCGTCGTTGTCCGGGAAGGACGGCTTGTGCGGGTACTCGGGCTCCGCGTCGTACCAGCCGTAGGGGTCGGCCTCGATCCGCAGGGGCCGCGGGTGCCGCAGATCGGTGAGCACGTTCTCGAACAGCGGGCGCATGCGCGCGAACAGGTCCGGCAGGACCGCCGCCAGCTCGCGGTGGTGCTCGGGGTGGACGTTGTTCACGTACGACTGGAAGGCGACCGCGCCGTCCTCACCGACCTCCACGTCCGTGGGCAGCCACTGGAACCGCTCCGAGAACTCGTACTTCGCGTACGGGTTCGCCGGGTTCTCCCAGGCCCGCTCCGGCCCTCCGCTCGCCTCCTTCACCAGGCAGAACAGCGAGGGGTGGACGAGGTCCAGGACCTGGCCGCCGGATCCGGGGTGCCAGTCCCGCTCGGCCTCGGGCACCTCCTCCAGCACCCGGACCGCCTCGCGCAGCCGCGCCCGGAGCGACTCGTCGACGAGGGCATCGGACTGCCAGACCCCGTCGACCGCGGACACCTCTATGCCCGTGCGCGCATCGCGCAGCGCGGCGTAGTGCCCCAGCTCGGCGAGCACGAAGCGCACCTGCGCCTCGGTCATGCCCTGCGCCAGCGCCTCCTGCGTCCACCGCGCGGCGATACCGGCGTCGTTCATCTTCTCGAACCAGGCGGGCTTGGCGCGCAGGGCGGCACTGCACTGCATCATCTGCAGCTCGCGCAGCGTCCGCGCCGCCGCGAACGGCTGGGAGCGGACGGTCTGGAAGGGCAGCGGAAAGGCGGACTGGCCGGTCACAGGGGGTGCTTCCTCACGGTCGGTAGGCGGTGCCGGGAAGAATAGCCCGCCCGACTGACACCCCGACCGCGCCGCCAGTAGGTCATGGCCGCAAGATGCCACGGGGCGCCGGCGGCTGGTCGGCGCGTCGGCGGAGCTGACGACCTCGGCGGCCCGAGCTGCGTCACGCCAACAGGGCCGGGGCGGGGTCAGCTGAGAGTCGGCAGGACGATGGCGGTGGACTTGAGGATCTGGTCGCCCTTGATCCACCAGTAGCCCTCCCGGTTGTCCTCGCCCTCCTCGATCTCGACGCCGCCCATGACGAGGTACTTCAGGCTGCCGTCCGTGGTGGTGGAGACGGCTTCCGCGATGATCTGGATCTCGGTGGCGGCGGGGAACCGGAGGGTGTTCTTCACGGAGTTGAGGATCCCGGGGACGGCCAGGAGGGCCTTCTGGTCGGCGTCCGTGCAGGGGCGGTACTTGGTGCAGTCGGCCATGTCTCGTGCTCCTTCGGTACGGTGGACGGCCCGGCCGGACCGCGAGCAGACGGGCGGAAGCCGCCCGGCCCGACCGGCACACCGTGATCATGGCAGGGGGCGGCCACCCCGCACGGCATTCCCCCGAACGGCGAACGCGGGACCGGCCCCGGCTGGCGGGGAGGCCGCGGCAGCACGCTGCCGGACGCGCTGTCAGTGGGCTGCTGGATGATCGGCCCATGCTGATCCTGACCAACGAACGCGGCCATGTCGTGAGGCACGCCTCCAAGCCGGCGATCGGGACCATGCTCGCGAACCTGCGGCGCGGGAACGCACACATGGTCCTGGAACGGGTCGAGGCAGACCGGCCGGGAACCTGGTACGTCCAAGTCCTGCTGCGCGGGAACAACACCTACCAGCTCGAGTACCGGGACGGCGTGGCGGAACTGTATTACCAGACGCAGACGGTCTCGCAGGCGAAGGTCCTCGGAGCGCTGCTCGGCTGGGCAGCCGCGGGGGCCGGCTGGCGGGAGGGCTTCATGTGGAACAATATCGCCGCCGAGTTCGGAGTGGAACCGGTGCCGCCGGGTCCGGTCAGGGGCGGGGGCGGGTGGTGAACGGGTACACGAACTCGGACATGTTGGCGATTTTGTCCTGGGTGAGGACCAAGCTGTGGTGGTAACCACCGTTGCGGGCAGGGTCGGGAGAGCGGCCGGTGCTCCACCTGAACCTGTCGGGGAAGGCCGCCAGCAGTTCCTTCTGCTCCTCGGCGACCTGGGCCGGGCAGCGTCGGCGGGTGGTGGTGGTCAGCGGTCCGACGGCCACCCGGCGGCCCTCGAACACGGCGTGCCCCGTGAAGTCGTCGCAGCCCAGCTTGCCCGTCACCCGGCCGTCGGCCTCGAACTTGATCCAGATCTCGCGGCCGGCGGCGTACTCCGGGTACACGTAGCCGAGCCCGTTGTGCTTCGCGGACAGCGTGTAGCGGCGGCCGAACATGCCCTCGGGCCGGTTGTAGGTGACGGAGATGCGGTCGCCGTCCCCGTTCTCCAGTACCAGGTCGGGTGAACCGGACTTGCGGCCCGACGGGGCTGCCAGGCGGACCGTCAGCGGCCCGGTGAAGACCTGGTGGAAGCGGGTGCGGAACTCTCGCCCCCGGCTCCCGCACGCCTCATCGCCCTCCACGGACGAGCCCGCGGCGACCGTGACCCCGTCGCCTTCGCGCCCGCCCTTCCGCAGCAGCGGACGGCAGCCGTCGCTGGCGCGGACGAGCCCGTCGCGGCCGAACTCGATCCACGCCGCGTCGTGGGGAGGCGCGCCTAGGGTGGGGCGGCCGTCCCGGGCCAGCGACTGGACGGTCCAGCGCGCGCCGACGAAGTACCAGTCGAGCTTGGTGGCATCGATGGCGAGCCCTTCGGCGGGCGGGAGGGCGGCCTCGGGGCCGGGCGATCCGGCGTCCGCCTCCGCCGCGGCCGACGTACGCTCCGGGGTGGCGCGAGCGCCCCTGCTGCTCTCGCCGCCGCCGCCGTCCCCACTGCATCCGACGGCCCCGAGCGGCAGCAGTACGAAGGCCGCGGCTGCCGCGGCGGCGGTCCGGCGTGCACGTACCGATATCCCCATGCAGTGTCGGACGTACGCAACCGCCCCTCGGTTGCATCCGGCTCACACCCCGTCACAGGGAGGGTGCCGAGCGTGCGCGCGGCAGAAGGTGCGGACCGCCGCGGTGAAGGCCTCCGGGGCTTCCAGGTTGCTCATGTGGCCGGCCCCGGGGATCAGCACCAGTTCGGCGTGCGGGATCGCGTGCTGGAAGGCGTGGGCGACGGTCAGGGGGGAGCGGGCGTCGTGTTCGCCCCACAGGAGGAGGGTCGGGACCGTGATCCGGGGTAGCAGGTCCGTCGCGTCGGCCTCGGCCATCAGGGCGAGCTGTGCGGCCATGGTCTCCGGCCGTACGTCGCGTCCCATCGCGTCGAGCAGCCCCGCGAAGCGCTCCGGCGGGCCGGCGGCGAAGAGCCCGGGCACGGCCGCCGGGTCGAACTCCTCGCGGGGGACGGCGAGCATCCGCCGCGCCCCCTCGACCCGGGCCGCGACCTCCCCGGGCGGCAGGGAGCCCTTCCAGCCGGCGTACGTGTCCGCCATGAGCAGCGACCGCACCAGGTCCGGCCGCCTGCGGTACAGCTCCAGGACCACCGTGCCGCCCCAGGACTGGCCCGCGACCTGGGCGGGGCCGGCTCCCGCGTCCTCGATCACCGCGGCGAGGGCGTCGGCGAAGTCCGCGAGCCCGAAGCCCGCGGGCAGCGGGCCGGAGCGTCCGGCCCCCGGCTCGTCCCAGGCCACGACCGTGAACTCGTCCGCCAGCGCTTCGGCCTGCGGCTGCCACATCCGCCCGTCGGCCCCGGCCCCGTGGACGAGCACCACGAGCGGCCCCCGCCCGGTCCGCTCGTAGGCCACCTCGACGCCAGCGGCCTGCACCACGGCTAGATCGTGACCGGGCCGCGGGGAGTGGCGAACTCGACCGCGACCAGGCCCGGTTCCTCGTCCTCGACCCAGGTGACGTCGATGTGGTCGAGGGGGTGGTCGGCCGGTTCGCCGAGGAATTCGGCGATGGAGGCGGCGTCCCCGGCGATGGAGACGCCCTGGATGGCGGTGGAGGTGCGCGGGTCGGCGCTCGGGCGCTCGCCGAGGGGGACGCACCACTGGAGGAAGTAGGGCAGCTGCGGGTCCTCCATCAGTTCCAGCAGGCCGATCTGCTTCCACTTGAGGTCGAACCCGTCGGGGCGGACGCGGTGGCCCTCGGAGGAGGTGCGGCCGAGGCGGGCCTCGACCGGGGCCATGTCGTCGACGGAGACCACCCAGCCGAGCCAGCCGCCGCCCTCGGCGGCGCGGCGGGCGACCGCCTGGCCGAAGGGTGCGCGGTCGGCGGCGGGGTGGTCGAGGGTGGTGACGACCTCGACGTAGGTGCCGCCGCTCAGCGGGAGGATGAAGTTGCGGGTGCCGAACCGCGGGTGCACGCCCCCGTCCACGAACCCGGCTCCGAGGGCCGATCCGATCCACTGGACGGTCGACACGAAGCTGTCGCGGGCCACGGCGTAGGACACGTGATCAAGTCGCACGGCGCCATCATGGCCCCGGAGGCCCGCACCCGTGGCAGCGCCACGCCGCCCGCCGGTGCAGGTGAAGGCACACCACCCCGCCCCGGGCAGCCGGGGCGGGGTGGTGCGGAGCGGTGCGGACCGGTCAGGGGCAGGTGACCAGGACGATGGACAGGGCCGTGCAGGTGGACGTGGCCGTGTCGTTGGACGCCTGGGGGTCGGTGGGGGTGGAGGCCGTGCGGGTCGCGGTGGTCTTGACCGGGCCCAGGGTCAGGAGGTGGAGCGGGACGCGGAAGGTCTTGGGGGCGCTCGCCTGGGGGGCGAGCGTGCCGTAGGCGCAGGTGACCTTGGCGGCGGTGACGGTGCAGCCCGGGGACAGGTGGGTGGCGGTGGCGCCGGGCGGGAGGATGGCCGTCAGGGTGGCGGAAGTGACGGTTCCGGGGCCGGTGTTGCGGGCGGTGAGGGTGTACGAGAGGTAGGGCGCCAGGACGCCCAGGGTCGGCGTGGCCTTGAGGTCGACGTCGATGTCCGCGGGCACGGCCAGGTACCCGTACCTCGCGGAGGGGTTCGCCGCGCTGGTGCCGCCGGGGGTGGTGACGCGTACGTCGACCGTGCCGGGCGCGTGCGCCGGGGCGGTGACGGTGCAGGTGGTGGCGGTGCATCCGGTGAGGGCGGCGGGGGTGTCGCCGAAGGTGACGGCGGTGGCGCCGGCCAGGTTGGTGCCGGTGACGGTGACGTCGGTGCCGCCCGCAGCCGGGCCGGAGGACGGGCTGAGGGAGGTCACGGTCGGGGCGGCCGTGCCCACGCCCAGCACGTCGAGGGTCTCGCTGCCGTTCTTGACCACGTAGGCGAGGGTGCCGTCGGGGCTCACTCCGGCGGCGACGGGGCCGCCGCCGACGGGGACCTGCGCGGTGACGGCGTGGGCCGCGGTGTCGACCACCGAGAGGGTGTGGTTGCTGATGCTGGGCACGTAGGCGGTGGCGCCGTCGGGGCTGACGGCCGCGTCGCCGGGGTTGGCGCCGGTGGTGACGGTCGCGGTGACCGTGAGGGTGGCCGGGTCCACGACGGAGACGAAGTCGTCCAGGCCGTGGCTGACGTACACCGCTCCGGAGGCGGGGTTGACCGCGACGGCGAACGGCCGGGCGCTGAGGGCCACGGTGGCGCTCAGGGTCAGGGTGGCGGTGTCGATCACACCGAGGGTGTTGTTGCCCAGGTGGGTGACGTAGGCGTACGCCCCGTCGGGGCTGAAGGCGACATCGCGCGGGGACGGGCCCACCGGGACCGACGCCACGACGGTGCGGGTGGCGGTGTCGACCACGCGGACCGTGCCGTTGGCACCGGCGGTGTCGACCACGTACGCGTGGGCCCCGGAGGGGGCGACGGCCACGGCCTTCGGGTCCTGGATCCCGGTGATGGTGGCGGCGACCGTACGGGCGGCGGTGTCGACGACGCTGACGGTGGAGGAGCCGCGGTTGACCACGTACAGGTGGGCGCTGTCGGGGGTGACGGCCATGGCGCCCGGGCCGTTGCCGACGGGGATCGTGGCGCCGACGGTGTTCGTGGCGGTGTCGAGTACGGTGACGGTGTTGCCCGGAGTTCCCATGAACACACCGGAGTTGCTGACGTAGACGTGTTCGCCGTCCGGGGCCACGGCGATGTGCTCCGGGTTCGCGCCCAGCGGTACGGTGGCGATCACGCTGGGCACGGCCGCGGCCGCCGGAGCCGCGCCCAGGGCCCCCAGGCCGGCCACGACGAGGGCGAACGCGGCGGCGGCCGCGGTGCGGCTCCGCCGGTGCGGCCGGGTGGGGCGGTGCGGACGGGCCGGGCGGTGCGGGTGCTGTGCGCGGTACGGGCGCTGTGGGCGTAAGCGCGTGAACGCGGACATGTCGGTTCCCCCCTCGAAGGCCGCGGCACCGCGGCGGGGGCGGAGCCCCCGGAGACCGGCGGTGGCGCGATGGCGGCATAGCTCGTGCGGGTTGCGTGCGGTGCGTGCGGGTGCGTGCAGGTCAGTGGCGCAAGGGCGGGCAGCAGGTGCTGGGCACTGGAGCACCGGGCAGCACAGTGCCCCGCGTTGCCGACCCGGCGCGGCGGGGCGCGGTCATCGTCGCAGCGCGCGATCACCCGCCGCGCGGAAGCTTCGCACTTGTCCGATTCGTATCAGGTGGTGACCGGAATGTTCGCCGGGTGTACGGCGGGGCGCAGCGGGGGCGGGCTGCGGTCCGGTGAAAGCGTCCGCGCGGCGCAGCGGGGCGGCCTAAGGTGAGGGGAGAGGGGGCGCGAGGGTGAGGGTCCGGGCCGTTCCACCGAGAGGCAGACCGTTATGGCGGAAGCGCTGGAGCAGGGCACGGGGCGCGGGTCGGCGGAGGGCGCGGCGGTCCCGCCCGGCTGGCTGCCGCCCGGGCAGTACATCGAGACCATCGCGCGCGCCACCTCGTACGCCTGCCTGTACTTCACGGACAGCTCGGGCCGCCCCGTACAGCTCCGCTCCTCCTACGGGCCCCGGCAGTGGCAGTGGCCCGGCGGGAACATGGACCCCGGAGAGACTCCCTGGGAGTGCGCGGTCCGCGAATGCCTGGAGGAGACCGGCATCGCCTTCACAGGCGAACAGCGCCTCCTCGCCACCCACTTCATCTCCCACCGCGGAGACAGCTGGCCGGCGAACCACATCGGCTTCTGCTTCGACGGCGGGATCCTGACGGACAGCCAGATCGCCGCCATCACCCTCGACCCCCACGAGCACTCGGAGGTCCAGGTCCGCTCCCTGGCCGACTGGGCGCCCCTCATGGACCCCGACGCCTACGACCGCCTCCGCGAGGTCGACACCGCCCGCCGCACCGGCACGGCCGCGTACTTCCAGCGGTGAGCGAAGCCCAGCCCGCCGGTGCGGCGCCCCGCGCCGATCGCGAACCGGCTTTCCAGCGTGCCGTGTTGGTTCACACCCAGTACACCGGCGGGCCCGGCGGCCCCGTGCCCCATCCGGTCTCGGACCCCGCCCGCCTCGACGAGCGGCGCGCCGCGATGGGCCTGGAGACCGCTGCCGCATCGGATGAGCGGATGCGGCAGCAGGCCCGGGGCGGGTAGGCCGGGGCGGGCGGGGGTGCTTCAGGCGGGGCGGGGCGGGGACCAGACGGCTGCCACGGCGCCGCTGCCCGGCGACAGGTCCGCCCAGCCGCCGGGTAGGTCGACCACGACGACGCCCGCGGTCGGGAAGCCGGCCTTGACCTGGTCGAGCAGGTCAGGGGGGCCGCTGCCGCAGAGGGCGGCTGCCAGGGCGTGGAGGCCCGGGTTGTGGCCGACGAGGAGCAGGCAGTGCAGGTGCGCCGACCGCTCGGCCAGTACGGCGACCAGGGTGGCGGGCTCGGCGTTGTAGAGGCGCTCGTCGTACACCGAGGGCGGTGGCGCGGCCAGCGCCGGGGCCGCGAGCTGCCAGGTCTCCCGCGTGCGGCGGGAGGGGGAGCACAGGACGAGCTCGGGCTGCCGGCCGTGGTCCGCGAGCCAGCGGCCCGTGCGGGGCGCGTCCGCCCGGCCCCGGGCGCTGAGCGCGCGGTCGAAGTCCTCGGACGGCCGGCCCTTCGGTACGGCCTTCGCGTGCCGGACCAGGAGCAGGCGGCACCCGTCGCGGGCCGCAGCGCCGGCCCGGGGCCGGGACGTCGCGGGGGTGGCAGGCGGGGGTGGGGAGGCCGGGTCCGGGTGCATGGCCGTCTCCTCCTTCCGGATCGTCGTCCTGTGCCGGCGGCGTTCGGGGGCGGGCACGGGCGTTCGGGGCCCGGCGGCCCGGGGCCGGGGGCTGCGGGCTCCAGCGGGCGTGCCGCGTACGCGCGCGGGGGTGCTGTCGTACCGGCGCCTGCCCCCGGCGTACGGGCGGAAACGCCCGTACCACCGCCGCGCAGGCACCAAGGAGCCCCCGGGCGCTTCCGTACCGCGGTGTGCCCGATTGCGGGTGCGGGGGACCGGTCTGCCGATAGGCTCGGGCGGGAGAGCGAAGAGGCACGGGGCACAGGGCAGTTGGGGGACATGTGTCGCAGATTTCCCGGATGCGGCTGGACCAGTTGCTGGACGAGCTCCAGGCGCGGATCGACGCGGCCCGCGGGACGCGGGACCGGGTGCACAGCCTGCTGGAGGCCGTCGTCTCGGTGGGCCGGGAGCTGGACCTGGCGCAGGTGCTGCGCCGGATCGTGGAGGCGGCGGCGCTGCTCGTGGAGGCCGAGTACGGGGCGCTGGGCGTGATCGGGCCCGACGGCCGGACGCTCTCGCAGTTCCTGACCGTGGGCCTGGCCGGCAGCGACACCGCACGGATCGGGCCGCTGCCCGCCGGGCACGGGCTGCTCGGCGAGGTGATCCGCCACCCCGAGCCGCTGCGGCTGGCGGACCTGGGCGCGCACCCGTCCTCGCAGGGCTTCCCCGCCCACCACCCGCCGATGCGCACCTTCCTGGGCGTGCCGATCCGCGTGCGCGAGGAGGTGTTCGGGAACCTCTACCTGACGGACAAGCGCGGCGGGCAGGAGTTCGACACCGAGGACGAGTCGGTGATCGCCACCCTCTCCGTGGCCGCCGGCGTGGCCATCGACAACGCCCGCCTGTACGAGGACGCCCAGCGCCGGCAGAGCTGGCTGCGCGCCAATGCGGAGGTGACCGGCAGCCTCCTGTCCGGGACCGCCCGCACGGAGGTGCTCCAGCTGATCGCCCGGCGGGCGCAGGAGATCACGGGCTCCTGCGCCTCGGAGGTCGCAACGGCCCGCGCCGGCGGCGGGGGCCTGCTGGTCGAGGTGGCCACGGGGGCGGACGCCGCCGCCCGGGAGGGGCTGCTGCTCCCGGTACGGGACACCCTGCCGGGATCCGCGTACACCAGCGGGCTGCCGGTGACCGCGGCCAGGCCTGGCTCGGATCCGCGGTGCGCGGCCGACAGCCGGATCCCGGGTACGTGGGGGCCCTCCGTGGCCGTACCGCTGGGTTCCGAGGGCAAGGACCGGCACGGGGTGCTGTTCCTCGCGCGGGCGGCGGGCGGCCCGGTCTTCACGGACGGGGAGCTGGAGCCGCTGCTCGCCTTCGCCGGGCAGGCGGCGCTCGGGCTGGAGCTGGCCGACCGGCGCCGCGACGCCGAGCGGATCGCGCTCCTGGAGGAGCGCGACCGGATCGCGCGCGATCTCCACGACCTGGCGATCCAGCGGCTGTTCGCGACGGGGATGACCCTGCAGAGCGCGGCCCGGCTCGTGGACCACGAGGACGCGGGGCAGCGGCTGGTGCGCGCCGTGGACGACCTGGACGAGACCATCAAGATCATCCGATCGACGATCTTCGGGCTCCGTACGAAGGACCGGGACGGCGACAGCGGGCTGCGGGCGCGGGCGGCCCGGGCCGTCGGGGAGGCCGCCACCGTGCTGGGCCATCCGCCCCGCCTGAGCATGGAGGGCCTCCTCGACACCGACGTACCGCCGCAGGTGGCCGACCACGTCGTGGCGGTGCTCAACGAGCTGCTGAGCAACGCGGCCCGGCACGCCCGGGCCACCCGGGTCGCGGTCTCCCTGGAGGCGGCGGGCGGCGAGGTCGTGCTGCGCGTCTCGGACGACGGGGTCGGGATCCCGGAGCGTGGCCGCCGCAGCGGGCTGGCGAACCTGGACGAACGGGCCCGCAGCGTCGGCGGCACGTTCCGCGTCGAGGCGCCCGAGCAGGGCGGCAGCGCGCTGGAGTGGCGGGCCCCGATCCAGGCGGCGCCGGCTTCCTGACGCCTGCTGCCTGTTCGCGGAATGATGCGCAATTCGCTGCGGTGCGGGCCGCGGCTCAGCCCCAGCGGCAGCACAGTTCCCGGTCGGCCCCCACGACGCGCAGGGACTTCGCCAGCAGGGGCGGTACGCCGTCCAGGAACAGCACCGAACCCGTGCGGGCGCAGCGCCGGTTGAGGCGCAGGAACAGGTCGATGCCCGAACTGTCGCAGAAGCTCAGGCCGGACAGGTCCAGGTGGAGCAGGCCGCCTCCGTCGGCGGCGCGGGCGAGGCCCGGCTCCACGGCCCGGACGGTGTGGATGTCCAGTTCGCCGGTGACGGCCACCGCCGGTTCCCCGTCCCGGCCCACGACGGTCCTGAGGGAAATCATCGTCCTGGTCAATGGTCCTCGCCCTCTCACTCGATCCCGATCGCGATCCTGGTCCGATCCCGATCCCGATCCCGCTCCCCTGCGCGCCGCCACCCGCCCGCCCGGAGCGGGTACGTGCGGGCCGTACGGCCGAACGGGCCCAGTCCATCAGCGGTTCGGCGGCGGGGCGAAGGGACCGGACGCCCTCGGTGCAGGGCCGAAGGTCCCTCCCCCGCAATCCGGTCACCCGTACGGTCCACCGTCCCGCCGGTCGAACTCCCGTTCCTTTCCGCCCGTTTCGGCTGCGGACAGGGCCGATCGGCCCTGTTCCAGGGCCCCTTCGACCCTGGAGGATGCGGTGAGGGCGTGCCCCGTGTGCACGGTCCGGACAAGGAGCACGACATGACGACCGACGGTACTGTCAGCGCGGTCACCGTCTTCCTGCTCGACGACCACGAGGTGGTCCGGCGGGGCGTGCACGACCTGCTGGAGGCGGAGCCCGGGATCCGGGTGGTCGGGGAGGCCGCCACCGCCGAACAGGCCCTGGTCCGCATCCCGGCCCTGCGGCCCCGGGTGGCGGTGCTCGACGTACGGCTCCAGGACGGGGACGGGGTCACGGTCTGCCGCGAGCTGCGCTCGCGGATGCCGGAGCTGGCCTGCCTGATGCTGACCTCCTTCGACGACGAGGAGGCGCTGCTCGACGCGATCATGGCGGGCGCTTCCGGCTACGTGCTGAAGCAGATCAACGGCACCGACCTCGTGACGGCCGTGCGCACCGTCGCCTCGGGCAAGTCCATGCTAGACCCGGGGGCGACCGCCCGGGTCATGGCGCGGATGCGCGGAGAGGTGCCGGCGGAGGAGCGGGTACCGGGTCTGCCCGGGTTCACGGACCGGGAGAAGGAGGTGCTGCTGCTGGTGAGCGAGGGGCTCACCAACCGGGAGATCGGCCTGCGGCTGCACCTGGCCGAGAAGACCGTGAAGAACAACATCTCGCGGCTGTTCGCGAAGCTGGGCGTGGAGCGCCGGGTGCAGGCCGCGGTGATCGCCAGCCACGCCCTGGTACCGGCGAACAGGCGGCCCGGTCCGGGGTGAGGGGGCGCGCTGCGGGCGGGGACGGACGCGGGGGCGGGTGCGGACTGCGGGGCCGGTACGCACTGCCCGGTCCGTGGTGGATTCCGTGGTCGGCACGGAGGCGGCCCGCACCCCCGCGGGAGCACTCTGGGGTCACGGGATCGGCCGGGCAGCAGACGGGCCGGTCACGCCAAGCGAACCAGCGAACCGAGGAGCGATCATGGCCGGCACCGCCACCACCAGCAGCAGCACCCGCAGCTCTCGCACCGCCAGCAGCTCGTACGAGGGCTTCTCCGCGGACGAGCGGGCGGCCATGAAGGCGCACGCCGCGGAGCAGAAGAAGGCCGCGCGGCGCGGTTCGGCCGCCGAGAAGGCGGCGGAGGCGGAGCGCGACGTGCTCGCGAAGATCGCCGAGATGCAGGACGCGGACCGGGTCCTGGCCGAGCGGGTCCACGGCATCGTGACCGCGAACGCCCCGGCCCTCGCGCCGAAGCTCTGGTACGGGATGCCCTCGTACGCGCTGGACGGCAAGGTGGTCTGCTACTTCCAGAGCGCGGAGAAGTTCAAGGCCCGCTACGCGACGCTCGGGTTCAGCGACCTGGCCAAGCTGGACGAGGGGCCCATGTGGGCGGCCTGCTTCGCGCTCACCGAGATCACGCCGGAGGTCGAGCAGCGGATCGGCGAGCTGGTCAAGCGGGCGGTGTGAGACCCAGTGCGGCGAGTGCGCCCCTCCCCCGTACGGCGTGCCCGCCGCCCGCGAGGACCAGGGTCCGCGCCGACTGGTAGCGGCACCCGGCGGCGTCGAGGGCACCCGCAGCGGCGGTCAGCGACTCCGTGTCACCGGCGTGCAGGGCCGCCGCCCGCGCCACGAGGGCCTCGGCCACGGGGTTGCCGGCCACGGCCGTACGGGCCCCCGCCAGGCGGGCGGCGGCGTCGGGGGCCCCGGCGAGCACGGCCGCCTCGGCGCGGAGCGCCACGTACCAGTGCAGCCAGATCCAGGTGGTCCACTGCCGCACCCCGGCCGGTTCGGGGGCCGTGCGCTCCAGGGCCGCAGCCGGCCGGCCCTCGTGCAGCATGAGCAGCGCGTCGAGGACCGCCCCGTACCCGCGGGTGTTCCACGGCGAGGGGTCGACCCGGGCGAGCAGCGCACTCCACTCGCCTTGGGCCTCCCGGTCCCCGCGCAGCCCGTGGAGCGTCGCCATGGCCGCCGCCGGGGGTCCGAGGACCGCCCCGGCGGGTCTGCCGGCCCGCTGCCAGGCCTCGCGGAAGCGCAGGCCGGCGGTCAGCGCCTCCTCCGCATCGCCCGCGAGTACGGCGGTCACGAGCAGCCAGCCCGCGGCCCGGTGGCCGACCTCGGCCAGCTGCGGGTGCTCCGCGAGCCGCCGCGCCCACTGGCGGGCGCCCGGCAGGTCGCCCGCGCCGAGGGCGGACTCGGCGGCCTCGCCGAGCGCCTCGATCAGCTCGTGGGTCTGCGCCGGGCCGTCCGGTGCCGAGGAGATCAGCTCTGCCCGGCGCTGTGCGGTCGCCGCCGCGGCGAAGGCGTCACCGGCCCAGCTCAGCGCCCCGGCGAGGGTGTCGAGCGCGGCGGACTCGGCGAGCGGGTCCCCGGTGAGGTGCGCGAGCGCGACCGCGCGTTCGGCGGCCGCGACCGCCTCCGGGACGGCGGCGCCGTACGCGCCTTCGTCCGGGCCGGGGGCGGCTTCGGAGCCCGGGGCCGGGTCCGGGCCCTCGTCGGCGCCCCCGTCCGCCGTGCTCGGGGCCGCTGCGATCGCGCGGGTCAGGGTGCGCCCGGCCTCGGCCAGGGCTACGGCGGCCCGGGCGGAGGGGTCGTCTGCGGCCAGTTCGTGCGCCTCCCCGATGAGGCCACCGGCCTCCTCCGGCGAGAGCTGCCGTACGAACTTGCTGGCGAAGCGGTACGCGTCGCTGGCCGCCGCCGCGAGGTCTCGGGCGGCGGCTGCGGTGTCCCCCGCCCTGCGGGCCACGTCCGCGGCGGCCAGGTGCAGGCGGTGCATATCGTCGCCGTGCAGGCGGCAGCCGGCCACGGCAGCCGCGTGCCGCAGCATCGACGCCTCGTCGGCCGGGTCCGCGGCCAGGGCGGCGGCCTGCTCGTACCGCTGCTGGGATTCGCCGATCAGGTGCCGGGTGAAGGCCAGTTCGGCCATGGCGCGGGCGAGGCGGTGGGCGTCCGGGCGGCGCTCCGGACGGTCCTCGGCCCAGGCCAGGGCGGCGCGCAGCTCGTCGGCGGCCCGGTCGAACCGGGCCCGCCAGTCGGCCCGTACGGCCGCCAGGTCGGCGCTGCGGGCCAGGCACCAGTCGAGGTGCCGGCCCCGGACGGCGTCCAGCTCGCCGGCCTCGGCGAGGCGGTCGGTGCCGTACTGGCGCAGGGTCTCCAGCGCCCGGTAGCGGGTGCCGTCCGGGGCGAACGCGACGGTGAGCAGGCTCTGTTCGGCGAGCCGGGCCAGTCCGTCGGCCGCGGCCGGCACGTCGGTCCCGGCCACCTCCGCCGCGGCGGAGGCCGTGAACGGGGTCACGAACACCGAGATCCGGCGCAGGAGTTGCCGGTCGGCGGGGTCCAGCAGCTGGTGGCTCCAGTCCAGCGCCGCCCGTACGGAGCGGTGCCGGTCCTCGGCGCGGGAGCCGCCGGTGAGCATCCGCAGCGGATGGGCGAGGGCGGCGGTGATGCCGTCGAGGCCGAGGGCGGGGTAGCGGGCGGCGGCCAGTTCGATGGCGAGGGCCATGCCGTCCAGCCGGGCGCAGATCTCGGCGACCCGGTCGTGGAGGGAGGGGTCCAGCGGCAGGCCCACCGCCGTCGCCCGGTCCGTGAACAGCGCGACCGCGTCGCAGGCACCGCTGATCCCGGCGGCTGCCGGTCCCGTGCCGCCGCCTGCGGCCCCGCTTCCGCCCAGGGCCAGCGGCGGGACCGCGTACACCCGCTCGAAGGGGACCATCAGCCGGGACCGGCTGGTCACCAGGACCCGTACCCGCGGGCAGGCGGCGAGCAGCCGCTCCAGGAACAGGGCCGCGCCGTCCACGACCTGCTCGCAGTTGTCGAGCACCAGCAGGACGTGCCGGTCGGCCAGGGCGGCGGCCACCGACTGGGTCATATCGCGGCCCAGTTGCTCACCGAGGCCGAGTGCCTCGGCGACGGCGGTCGCGACCATGGCGGGGTCGGTGACCGGGACCAGGTCCGCGAACCAGACCCCGTCGGCGAACTCTCCGGCCGTGTCCGAGGCCACGGCCAGCGCCAGCCGGGTCTTGCCGACCCCGCCGGGGCCGACGGCGGTCACCTGCCGGTGCCCCCTGAGCAGCGCGGCCAGCTCGGCCCGCTCGGCCGCCCGGCCGACGAACGAGGTCAGGCGGGTCGGCAGCGCGGGGGCGGGAGCGGGGGCCGGGCCGGAGGGGCCGGCGCTGCGGGTACGGGCGGCGCCTGCCGCGCGCCGGGCCAGGGCCCGCCGGTCCGGCACGTCCAACTTCCGCAGCAGCGAGGAGACATGGGTCTCCACCGTGCGCACGGAGATGTACAGGCGGGCGCCGATCTCGGCGTTGCTGAGATGCTCCCCGACGAGCTCCAGCACCTCGGACTCGCGAGGTGAGACGTCCGCCGCTGCCGCTGCTTCTCCCATGGGGCCCATTCTGTCCCACGCCCGTCCGCGGCCCCGCTCCGCGGGGGTCCCCTCCGGTCGGCTGCGCCGCAGGGCCGCCTCCTGCCCCGCGGCCGGATGCGCCCTCTCCGTGGCCGGCTCCGTGGCGGACTCCGTGGTCGGCACGGATGCCGGCGGGCCGGAGCGGGCGGGAGGCTGTGACGGCACACGGAACGGCCCGCCAGGGCCCGCGACTCCAAGGAGCTTCCATGACCGGCCCGTCGACCTCCGCCACTCCCTCCCCCGCTGCTTCCCCCGCCTCCGCCACCTCGGGGGTCAGGACCGTCCTCCACCCGGTCTCCGACCTGGACAAGGCCAAGGCCGTGTACACGGCGCTGCTGGGGGTACCGCCGCGCAACGACTCCCCGTACTACGTGGGCTACGAGGCCGCAGGCCAGCACATCGGGCTGGTGCCGGGCGGCGGGCCGCAGGCCCTGGCCTCGCCGGTGGCCTACTGGCACGTGAAGGACGTCGGGGCGACCGTGTCCGCGGCGGTGGCGGCGGGCGCGACGGTGACGGAGTCCCCCCACGAGGTCGGCGGGGGCCGCCTGGTGGCCACGGTCGCCGACCCCGACGGCAACGTCCTCGGCGTCATCCAGGACGGGCCCGCGGCCGCCCGCACCCGCGCCGATCGCCGCGCCGACACCGAGCACCGGCTGGCCCGCGACGTGGACGTCTGGGTGGCCACCGCCTCCGGGGACGGGGCCCCGTACCTCGTACCGCTGTCCTTCGACTGGGACGGGCGCATCCTGCGGGTGGCCACCCCGGCGAACAGCCCGACCGGCCGGAACCTGGCCGCCTCCGGCACCGCGCGCCTCGCGCTCGGCCCCACCCGCGACGTGGTCGTGATCGACGGCACGGTGGAGGTGCTCGCCGTCGACGCCCTCCCGCAGGAGCCGGGGGACCGCTTCGCCGCCCGCACGGGCTTCGACCCGCGCACGCTCACGACGGCGTACCGGTGGTTCCACATCACCCCGCGGCGCATCCAGGCCTGGCGCGAGGAGAACGAGCTGTCCGACCGCGACCTGATGCGGGACGGCCACTGGCTCGCCTGACCCCGCTCCGCCCCGGCGGCCCCCGGCGGCCCTCCCCCGCTCAGCCGTCGCGCAGGATCCGGTAGCCGAGGGACGGGGCGGTGCGCATGAGTGCGGGAAGGAGCCGCGCCCGGCCGACGTACACCTCGGACCGGTCGCGGCGGATGCCCTCGATGACGGCGGCGGCCGTCCGGTCCGCGCCCGGCTTTTCGCGGCCGCGCCCCCGGGTCATGTCGGTGTCGACGAGCGGCAGGACCGCGTCGATCACCCGCACGTGCGGGGCGGAGTCCTCGCACTGGTACCTCAGGGCGCGGCTGAAGGTCCGTACGGCCGCCTCGGTGGCGCAGTACACGGGGGCCGCGGACTCGGGGGCGAGGGCCAGGCCGCTGGTGATGTTGACGAGGGCGGCGCGCGGGCGGGAGCGGAGGTGCGGGAGGAGGGCCGTGGAGAGGGTGACGACGGCGTCCAGGTTGACGGCCGGCGCGCGGCGCAGGGCCGGGCGCGTGGTGCGCGGATCGTCCCGGAGGAGGTCGGTGAGCGTCTGCACGCCGGCGTTGTCGACCACGACGGAGAGCCCGGGGTAGCGGTGGGGCAGCCCGTCGGCGAAGGCCGCGCAGGCCTGCGGGTCGGCCAGGTCGACGGTGTGGACGCGGACGCGGCCGCCGGGGTGCTCGGCGGCGCAGTCCGCGAGCCGGTCGGGGTCGCGCCCGACGGCGACGACGCGGGCGCCCAGCCCGACGAGCAGGCGGGTCAGCTCCCGGCCGACGCCCCGGGCAGTTCCAGGCCGACCCTGAGCAGGGGCAGCAGCCCGTGCTCCCGCGCGACACCGGCCAGGAAGCGGCGCTTCGCCCCGAAGGGCAGGAGGGCGCCCCGGGCCCGCGGGGCCGCCACGGTGATGCCGTCCCGGGCCAGGACCGCTGCACCGCGGCGACCAGCGCCGCACTCGCGAAATCATCGCGCCACGCCCGCGCCCGGCTGCCCGTACCCGTCCCGGGTCCGCGCTCCTCACCGCCGCCCGGTGAGCGGCCAGGGGGCGGTGCGCGACCGGTCGAGGGTGAAGAGGGCCCCGTCCGGATCCCGGGCGGTCACCTGCCCCTCGGCTGCGGGCCACGGCCCGCCGGGGAGCACTTCGCCCCCGTGTTCGAGGACCGCCGCTGCGGCCTCGTCGAGGTCGCGGACCCTGAAGTGGACCCGCCAGCGGGGCCGCAGCTGGGGCTGCTCCGAGGCCTCCTCGACGGGACCGCTGTTGAGGCGTGCCGCCGCCTCCCCCTCGTAGCGCAGGACCACCTGATCGTGCTCGTACGAGATCCGGCAGCAGCCGGGCCCCTCCTCCGCGGCCCACTGGAGGACCTCCCCGTAGAAGAGGGCGGCGGCGAAGGCGTCACGGGTGTGCAGTTCCAGCCAGGCCGGCGCGACCCCGATACCGACCCTCCAGTCGGCGAGCACCCGCCCCTCCCAGATGCCGAACGCCGCGCCCTCGCGATCGGTGGCGAGGGCGGCCCGGCCGCGGGGCGGGTAGGCCACCGGGCCCACGCCGACCGTGCCGCCGCGCTCCTTGATCCGGGCCACCGCCGCGTCGGCGTCCTCCACGGCGAAGTACGGAGTCCAGGCCACCGGCACGGCGAGCGCGCCCGCCACCCCGGCGATCCCGGCCACCGGTACGCCGTCCGCTTCCGCGACGGAGAAGGCCCGGCCCAGCGACCCCGTCCGGAAGCGCCACCCGAGCACGGCCCCGTAGAACCGCTCCGAGGCGCCCACGTCACGCGCCGTGAGGCTGATCCAACAGGGAGCTCCCGCGAAGCCCGCCTCCACCAGAACCATGCCGCCCGCCTCCGTCCACCAAGCCGCCAGGCCCCCGCGCGGCATCTGCCCCGGCGCCGCACCGGCCACTCCCCCGGCTACGGCAGTGCCGCCTCCGACCTGGGGGGCATCCGCAGGCTCCGGCAGGCCGGCCGGCGGCGGTCTCGCGGGTAATTCACGTTTTTCCCGCCGGGGCCGATGAGTTTCGGGTTCCCTGGCGGTCAAAGCTCATGACACTCCACGAAAGGACACGCCATGTCGGAGCTCATCGTCGATTTCATCACCTCCCTCGACGGCTACGCAGCGGGAGAGGGCTGGCCCGGGTTCTGGGGCATGGAGGGCCCGGAGTACCTCGCGTGGGTCGGCGAGCAGCCCCCGGCCACCTTCCTCATGGGAGCCAACACCTACCGCGTCATGTCGGGCTTCGCCGCAGGCGAGGTGCCGCCCGGGGCGGACGAGTTCAGGCCCGAGGAGGAAGCCTCCGTCGACGAGCTCACCCAGGCGCCCAAGGTGGTGTTCTCCTCCTCGCTCAAGGAACCGCTGACGTGGGCCAACACCACGCTGATCCGCGAGGACGCCGTAGAGACGGTCCGCGCCATGAAGGCGAACGGCACGGGGCTGCTCAGCACGCTCGGCAGCCTCAGCCTGTCCCGGTCCCTGCTGCGGGCCGGGCTCGTCGACCGCTTCCGGGTCGGGATCTTCCCGGTGATCACCGGCGTCACGGGCGCGGAGCGCATCTACGACGGCTACCCGGACGTCGCCCTCGAGATGACCGACCACCGCACCTTCGACGGCGGCATCCAGGTGGTCGAGTACAAGCCCCGCCTCCTCGATGGCCCGCCGGCCGTCGCCTCCGCGTGACGCCGCTGCACTCCTTGATTGCACCTCTGCCGATGTGACTTCTCTCCATGCCCCTCTGGCGTGACGCCGCTCCGTCCGCCGGTCTGGACAGCTGCCAGACCGGCGCCGGACGGGTACGACTGTCGGACGGGCGGGCGTCCCGTGGTCCGCATCCTGAGATGCGCTTCCAGTAAGCGGTCGGATCCTGCAAGCATGGCCGTCATGCAGCAGCAGCTGATTATCGGCGGCAGCGTGCCGGCACCGGGGCGTACGGGCTCATAGCCCCCCGACGACCCGCCGCCCGCACGCAGACCTCTCGCATCCGCGAGGGGTCTTTTCGTTTTCCGGACCCGTCAAGGAACACACCATGGAACACGCCCGGTTCACCGTCACCCTCCGGCCCGGCCACGGCACGCTCGCACGGCTCACCGCCGTCCTGAACGCGCAGCACGTCCTCGAACTGACCTACACCGCGACGGAGGACACCGCCACGGCCGTGGTCCGCGTACCGCTGGCCCAGGCACCGCGGGCGCAGCACAAGGTGGGGCGGATGATCGAGACCATCGCCGTGACCGCGGACCCCCTGCCGGCGGGAGTTCCGGGCCAGGCACGGGGGTGAGGCGCGGCGGCCGCACCGCATGAACCGCCGCAGGCGGGGAAAACGCCCGGTCACACTGCCGAGGACCGGCCCGGAAGGGGACGGCGAGGGGTGAGCATGGCCTGGAAGCAAGGAAGCACGGACAGAAGCGGCAGCGGCAGCCCCGGCGGTGCCGGGCGGCCGCGCGAGCGCGACGGAGACGGTACGTCGCCTGCGCCGCGTACGTCGGCTACTGCGCCGTGGGACGACTTCGCGGACGTCCTGGACCGGATGGTCGGACTGCTGCACGCGGCGGACCGGGACCGGGGCGCCGTCACGGGGACCGCCCCGCGGCCCGGCCGGGCGGCTTGACCCCCGGGGCCCGCGCCGCCCGGTGACCGGCCGTCGTCAGGGCGGTGGGGACGGGAGCCGGGCGGAGGGAGGAGACGGACATGGGCAAGGAGAATCTCGGCAGGCTCTCCGCCCTGCGCAAGAAGGGCGGGTCCTCCTGATGACGGCCGGGAAGCACGACGACGACGGCGACCGTGACACCCGGGAGGTACGGGAGGCCTTCGGCGAAGCGGTCAACATGACCGCGGGCGAGCTCGAAGGCTGGCTGGGCACCGAGGAGTCGAAGGCCGTCGGAGACAGCAGCGGTAACGGCGGCGGGGAGAGCGTGGGGCACGCCTCCGGGCGCCGCATCGTCAGGATCCTGCGCAAGAAGAAGGCGGACCTCACCGCCGAGGACCTCCGCCACATGCGCAAGGTCGTCGGCTACGTCCACCGCCACCTCGCGCAGCGACCCGGCGGGGACGTCACCGACACCCCCTGGCGGTACTCGCCCAAGAACTGGGGCCACGACCCGCTCGCATAGCCCGGCCGCGCCGGGTGCGGGGTTCAGCCGTCAGGGCGCGGCAAGGGCGAGGTCCTGGAGGACCTCGGCGGACGGGATCTGGGGGAACGCGGCGCCCGGCACGATGAGTTTGCCGCGGCGGCGGCCGCTGCCGACCAGGACGTACGGCATCTCGGCGACCGCCGCGTCCACGAGCAGGGGCCAGTGCGCGGGCAGGCCGAGGGCGGTGATGCCGCCGTACTCCATGCCGGTGGCCTCCACCGCCGTGTCCATCGGTGCGAACGAGGCCTTGCGGGCGCCCAGATGGCGGCGTACGGCGCCGTTCACGTCCACCCGGCCGTACGAGGGCACCAGGCAGGCGGCGAGGGTGGTCTCCCCGGCCCGCTTCGCGGCCACCACCACGCAGTTCGCCGACGCCCCGAGCAGCTCCTGCCCGTAGTGGGCGACGAACGCGGCGGTGTCGGCGATCGCCGGGTCGGTGTCCACGTACAGGAACTCCCCGGCCGGGACCCCGCCCGACCAGCCGCCGACCGCCTCGGCCACGGGCCGGACGAGCTCCCCGAGGCAGTCGGGGGCCGGTACGGCGTTGTCGAACCTGTCGAAGATCCCGGGTGCACGCATCCGCGCACGCTAACACCCCGTACCCGGCGGGCGCCGGGGGCGGGAGGCCGGCCGCCTGCCGGCTACGGGGTGTCCGGCCCGCCCGCGGCGGTACGGGGCTGCTGCGGCCTCAGGATCACCTCGCTGCCGACCGGGGTGAAGCCGCAGGCCAGGAAGGCGCGCAGGGAGCGGGCGTTGCCGGGGGACACGGCGGCGAAGACCGGTTCGCCTTCGGGGAGGAGGGCGAGGGCGTCGGTGAGGAGGGCCCGGCCGTGGCCCCGGCCGTCCTGGTGGCCGGGGTGGAGTTCGATGCTCAGCTCGCGGCGCCCGGCGAGGCCTGCGGCCAGGGTGACGAGGCCCCGTTCGTCCCCGTGGACCTCGACTCCGGTGCGCAGTTCGCGGGCGTGCAGGACGCGGGGGTGGTCTTCGAGCGCGCCGGTCTGCCGGGCCAGGCGTACGGGGCCGCCGGTGCCGCGGGCCACGAGGGTGGCGTCGGTGACGCCGATCCAGCCGGCCGGTCCGGCGAGGCGGCGCAGGAAGTCGGGCGCCAGCGAGCCGCCGAAGCCGTCGGGCGCGCCGGCCGCCACCTCGGCCTCGGTGAGGGCGGTGGCGACGAAGGCGTGACCGGTGAAGGCCACCGAGCACGCGAGGCCGCCGGGGAGCGGCGGCAGCACCGTCACGCCTCCGTCGCAGGGCGGGAAGCGGCCGTGGGCGGCGTCGGTGAAGCGGGCGAGGAGGGGGTGCGGGCCGGTCATCGGGGGGCGCGGGGAGTCGTCGCGGCGGGGCTCGGTGTGGCGGGTGCGGGGGTCGCGGGGGACGGCACGTGCGCGTCGAGGAAGTCCAGCAGTGCGGTGTTGAAGGCGGCGGGCTGCTCCGCTCCGGGGAGGTGTCCGGCGCCTTCGACGACGGTCAGGACGGCGTGGGGGACGAGGCGGTGGATGGCCTCGGCGTCCGCGACGGGGGTGTAGGCGTCGTCCGCTCCGACGAGGATCAGGACCGGTTCGCGGACGGCGGGGAGCGTGTCGCGGTAGTCGCGGCGCTCGGCCCGTCCGCGCAGCGCGGCGGCGGCGCCGCGGGGGTCGGTGGCGCGCATCATGGCGAGCACGCGGGCGGCGGTCTGCGGCATCGCGGTCACGTTGTACGCGGCGAGCATCTTGTCGATCACCTCGCCCGCGTACCCGTCCATCCCCTCCGCGAGGAGCCGGTCGGCGAGGCCGTTGCGCAGGGCCCGGCCCGCTGCGGTCTCGGCGGGGGCGGAGGTGTCGGACAGGACGAGGGCGTGGACGCGGTGCGGGTGGCGGTGGTGGAACTCCATCGTGATCTGGCCGCCCATGGAGACTCCCCCGACCACGGCCCGCCCGATGCCGAGGTGGTCGAGCAGCGCGGCGAGGTCGTCGGCGTGGTCGGAGAGGAGCACCTTCCCCGGGGTCACGGCACTGCTGCCGTAGCCGCGCAGGTCGGGGGTGACGACCCGGTATCCGGCCGCGGTCAGCACGGTGACCTGGGGCGCCCACAGGCTGCGGTTGAAGGGGTGCCCGTGCACCAGCAGCACCGGCAGTCCGGCGGCCGGGCCGACGTCGTCGTAGCGGAGGGAGCCGTTGCGGTCGAGAGTATGCATGGCGGGCACCCTAGCCATGCGGTCACCGGGCGGCACCGGTATTTCGGATGCCGGGCGGGGGATGCCAGGGGCAGGCGGACGGACCCGACGGCCGCGCGGGCTACGGGCGTCAGCCGGAGAGCTCGCGCTTGCGGGCCGTGCGCCGCTCCACGGCGTGCATCCGGGCTCCCAGGGCCTTGATCTTCGAGAAGTTCCGGCCGAGTTCGGACAGGGAGTCCCGGGTGAGGAGCGCGGGGTTCTCGTGGAGGATCGCCCGCACGTTGTCGCCGATCTGCTGCGGTGTCAGCCGCTCCAGTTCCGCGGAGGCCGGGGCCGTCGGGCCGACCGCGTCTCCCCTGCCGTCCCCACCGCTGCTGCCGTCCCTGATCCAGGCCCTGCTCAGGATGCGCATCTGCTCCTCGCTGAACAGCCTGGCGAGCAGGGCGGCGGCGAACCGCTCGGACGCCTCGTCGCCGTCCATCACCACCACGGGCTCCTCGACCAGGTCGGCGCCCTGCTCCTGCTGTCGTCCCTGACCCTGATCCAGATCCTGTTCCCGCTCCTCCTCGCGGCGCCGTTTCGGGCGCGGGCGGGCGAGCCGGCTGCGGGTCGACTGCACGAACGGGCGGGCCTGGTTGATCCACCACTTCTTGAGCCGCGGCGCACTCCACTCTGCGAACGTGACGAGGATGACGAGGAGTTCGATCAGCTCTTCGACGTTCACCCGCTCCTGCTCGTGCGCAGCGCAGTGGCAGGTGCACCCGTCCGCGCCCGAGGCGTGCGCCCCGTGGCCCTGGCCCGCGTACCAGGCTCCACCGCCGTAGAACTCGTCCTCCTCGTCGTCGTCCTGGTCCGCGTCGGGGATGAACTTCGCGTGGCCGCTGAGCCGGCCGTCCTCGTACAGGTTCTGGTGGAGTCCGCCGTCCTTCGCCTGGCCGGGGGTCATCCCTTCGGGATACTCGTAACTGCCCCGCACGCGAACCATCTGACGCACCCCCGCCTCGTGAAACGCCGCCCGTCGGGGAGCCCAGCGGCGGTCCCCCGGCGATGCGGCAACTATAGGTGTGTGCACGCGCGTTGGGTGCTGGTTCTTCAGGCGCGGGGGCCTGGAGCGGGAACGGTGTTCCCGCGGAGGACAGGCCTGCGACGGACCCGGCCGGTTCAGTTGCCCGTGGCGGCGAGTTTGGCTGCGAAGCCGAGGAAGAGGGCGCCCGCTCCCGTCGTGAGGCCCGCCGAGAGTTTCCGGCGGCGGCGGAACTGGGCGGCGAGACAGGTGCCGCCGAGGATCAGCGCGGTCACGTAGGCCACGCTGATCAGCTGGTAGACGAGGGCGAGCAGGGCGAAGGACAGGGCCGGGTAGCCGTAGTCCGGGTCGACGAACTGCACGAAGAACGAGATGAAGAAGAGGATCGCCTTCGGATTGAGGACGGTGATCAGCAGCGAGCGGCGGAAGAGGCGGCCGGACGGGGCCGGTGCCGCGACCGGCGCCGGATCCTGTCCGCCGCCGGTCGGGGCCTCGCGGCGCCGCCACATGGTCCGGGCCGCCCTGATCATGCCCACGGCGATCCAGGTCAGGTAGCCGGCCCCGGCGTACTTCACGATGGCGAACAGCAGGTCGTTGCCCAGGAGCAGCGAGGCGAGTCCGGCCGCGGTCGCCAGCATGAGGAGGCTCTCGCCCAGGAACACGCCGGCTGCCGCGCGGTAGCCGGCCCTGACGCCCAGGCGGGCCGCCACGGAGAGGGTGAACAGGGAGCTCGGCCCCGGCAGCAGGATGATCAGCAGCGCACCCGCGGTGTAGGTGAGCAGGTTCTCCACTCCCAGCATTCCCGCACCCTCCTCCCGGTCTCCCGGCCGTCCGCCGGGCAGCGGTTGTCCGCCATTCCGCCGGTTCGCCTATCCGACGTTGTTTCCCGTGCGCACGTCGTGCGCCGTCACCATCTCGTCCACTTCTGCGATGCGCTCCAGCGCGTACTCCTCGCTGATGTGTGTGAAGTTGTCGGCCCAGAAGGCCCCGAGTTCGTCGATGTCGAGGAGGTCCCGGTTCCCGAATCTGGCGGACATCTCCTTGCGGTCACCGGGGGTGACGGTGAGGCCGAGGGCGGCCAGGTATCCGTCGATCTCGGCGCTGTCCTTGAAGAAGTTGGGCCTTTCGTAGTCGACCAGGAGATCCCATGCGGGGCTGTTGGGCAGCGGGATGAAGCGCGAGAACTCCACGGAGGAGAGCTCCACCTCGCCCAGCATCCGGCGGATTCCGGAAATGGTCCGGTCCAGGGTCTCCTGCCGCTCCCCGGGGGCGCCGGCGATGTAGGAGGCGTGCACGGAGATGCCGGCCTTGTTGAGCATCCGGATGGCTTCGAGGTTGGTCTCGCCCGTGGTCTTGTTCTTGCGCTGGGCTTCGAGCATTTCGGGGTCGGCGGCGTCCAGTCCGATGTTGGCGCGCGTGACGCCCAGGCGGCGGAGCTTGTCGACGTTGTTCCGCTTGGTGAGTCCGAGGGCGCGGGCGTAGACCATGATCTGGATGTCGCCGTCGTCGATCAGGCGCTTCAGGTGCGGCGGGGTGGCCTCGATGAGCGCGTCGACGTAGCGGGGGCTGGCCGTGAAGCTGTCGTACACCTCGAAGAAGAGGTTGATGCCGTGCCCGCGGTGGTACTGGTCGAGCATCTTCCAGAAGCCGCGCGGGTCGCCGGTGTTGACGGTGAGGTCGGCGATCGAGCAGTAGGTGCAGCGCTTGTGGCCGTTCTCGCAGCCGCGCGCGTTGTTCACCGTGACGGGCCGGACGCGGTGGCCGTGGAGGTGGCCGAACTGTGCGGAGTAGTTCTCCGCGTACACGTCGAGCACGTCGTCGATGAAGGAGAGGTCCGGAATCGTATTGCGCAGGGAGAGCGCGTATTTCGGTGCCGGGTTGAGCCGGATGCGGCCTTCGTGCCGGTGGGCGAGGGAAGAGACGCCGGAGAGGGGACTTCCCTCGATCAGTGCGCGGACGAGCTGGACGAACGGTATCTCGCCGCCGTCATTGGCTATCACGTAGTCGATCTGGGGCCTGTTGCGGAGGATCATCTCGGGGAAGAAGATCGCGTGGTCGTCGCCGAGGACGACTTTCGCCCCGCCCGCCTTGGCGGTCTCGGCGATCCGCAGCGCCTCGGAGTAGGTCGGGGTCAGCGCGCTGATTCCGACGAGGTCGGGAGCGAATGCGCGGATGGCCTGCTGCACGGTCCCGGTGTTTCCGATCCCGCCGTCCACCACCCGGATCTGTACGCGGTCCCCCAAGGCGTCCCGGATTCCCGTGGCGAGCTGGACCACGCCGATGTGGGGATAGCAGGCGTAGTTCGATGCGTTCCTGTTCGCCGTGGGGTTGGGGGCGTTGGCGAGCAGTACCTTCAACGTCTTTCCACCACCTGGTTCACGGAGCGAAGCGGAGGCGCCGACGGCAGCCCCTCCGCACTGACGGATCATGAACGATTGCACACGAGAAGTGCGTGCAGCAGTCAGCAATCGGCCAGGGGTGGGGTCGGATCCGGATGACCTGACATTGTCCGGTCCCGGGAGGGTGTTCCTCTGCACGCGCCGGACGCTCTGGACCGTCCGGGTGATACGAGACTGTGGGCCGCCTCGGTGACGGCGGGGTGCAACGGGGCCGGGCGGGAGGGGTGTTAGGGGTGGGGCATGAGGATGCTCACCACTGCCCTGCTGGCCTCGGTCTCCCTGGCCTCGTTCGCCCTCCCCGCCGCGCCGGCCGCCGGCCACGACCGGGTGGCGCGGTCCACCGACCTCGGTACCGGTGTGTACGGGCTGTGCTGGGACGGCGCCGGCAGCTGGTCCTGCACGGTGGCGGCCGACCTCGGCGGGAGCCGGTCCTTCCACGGGCCGTCCAGGCTCGTCGGGGACACCTTCGTCAACTGCACGCGCGAGACCGTGCGCCAGGAGCGCCCCGTGACGGTGGAGCGCGACGGGACGGCCGAGTTCACCGGCGGCTCCACCCCGCGGGGGCTGCGCCGCCCGGCCCGGTTCACCTGGTCCGAGGACGCCTACCGCAGTGTGACCGAGACCGTCGGTCCGCGGGAGGTCTCCTGGGTGGAGGTGCAGCCCGCGCGGGCTTCGGGCAGCGGCTCGTTCACGGTGACCGACGGGGACGGCCGCGCGCAGGTGCTGACGGGTTCCTTCGAGGGCCCGTCCCCGACCCTGTCGGACCGCTTCTACCAGCGGACGGGCCCGATGACGGAGACCGAGCAGGAGAGCTGCAGGTCGCCGCGGCCCACGGGGTGAGGCGGGGCCCACGGAGTGGGGCGGGGGACCTGCCGGGTGGGGCCGGGGCGGTGCACCGGGCGGGGAACTCCTCGGTGAGCGGACCGTGCGGGTGCGCATCAGGCCTGCGCACCGCGCGGCTGCCGGCCTCCTCCGCGCCCTCACGTCGCGGCGCCCGCCCGTACGCGGTCGCACAGCTGCAGACGATGGCCGCCTGACACCGGCGCCCATGCGGAGTCCCAGCTCCCGAGTCCCGGCTCCCCGCCGCGTGCGCGGAATGCGGTACGGCCGTGCCCACGAGCCGGGCGTAGGAGGGCACCCGCGACACCGGTTCGGCTCCGCCGACCGGCCCTTCGGGGAACCCGTCGACCAGGACAGGCGGACTCGGGCGGGTGCGGGAGGCTTCGGGGGGCCGGGGCGGGGGGAGGATGCGGGGGCGCGCCGCGAGACGCGGCGGCGGGGGATGTCAAGAGCGCCCGCCCGGACACGGCGATGCGGGCGGGGTGGGGCGGGGCACAGGGCGGCGCAGCACACGGCACGGCACGGTGAGGGCGGGACATTCGGAGGGGGCCTATGGAAGAGACCCGGCTGGCTGAGGCCGCCGCGCGGGCGGTGGCCGACTGCGCGCCGATGGTGGGTGAACTCCGATTGCTCACAGAGGAGTTGGCCGGGCAGTTGGCTCCGCAGGAGCGCGCGGGCGAAGACCTGTCGGGGCTGCTGGACGAGGAGCGCGCGGTGCGGGAGCGCGCGGTGGCCGCCGTGCGTGAACTCGCGGCGTCCCGGCTGGAGGCCATGGACACGTTCAACATCGTCCTGTTCGGGCGCACCAACTGCGGCAAGAGCACCCTCGTGGAGGCGCTCACGGGGGGCAGCGGCGCCCGGATCTCCACCGGGGACATCGACTACACGACCACCGTGGACACCGCCGCCTGGCGGGGACTGCGGGTCATGGACACCCCGGGCACCAACGGCTGGCGTGCCGGGGGCGCGAACCAGCACCTGGAGGAGGAGGCCCGGCGCGCCGTCCTCGCCGCCGACGTGGTCCTGCTCTGCTTCGACACGCTGCACCAGCTCGCGGGCGAGTTCGACAAGGTGGCCGAGTGGGTGCTGGCGTACGGGAAGCCGGCCGTCGCCGTGCTGAACGTGCGCAACCGCTACTGGCGGGACCCCTCGCAGGTCTCCGTGGGCGATCTGCGCTCCCAGCTGTCGGCCATGGTGGCCGAGCACGCCGCCAACATCCGCGAGCACCTGGGCGTCCGCGGGCTCGCCCGGGTCCCCCTGGTCGCGATCAGCGCCCAGCGCGCCGCGGCCGCGCGGGCGGCGGACGACTACCGGGGGCCCGACCTGGAGACGGTGGAGTTCCTGCGCGGGCTGGCCGACCGGCTGGTGCGGACCGGCGGCTCCGACCTGCCGTACCGCAGCGGCCGCGAGCTGCTCCTGAGCTGGTCGAACCTGCCCGCGCTGGAGAGCCTGCTCGTGGAGGCGGTGGCCGAGGGGGCGCAGGACCTGCGGCTCGGCGCCCTCACCGGCCGGCTGAGGGGGGCGTTCACCGAGGTCGCCGGGGAGCTGTCGCGCGTCCTGACCGACCCGGTCCTCTCCTACGCCGCACAGCACGAGGCCGGCATCGGGGAGCTGCTCGTCACGCTCGGCCGCCCTGCCCCGCCCCGGCAGGGGGCGGCGGGCGCCGGGGCCGCCCCCGATGACGCGGACGCGGCGGCGGAGGCGGCGCTGTGCACGGCGCTCGGCGAGCTGGAGCGGCTGCGCGGCGGCCGGTTCGAGGCGGACTCCACGGGCGAGGTCCGCCGGTTCCTGGCGCACCGGCTGGGCGCCGTGACGGCCCCGCTGCGTGCGGGCGCCGAGATCCGGGCGGAGGAGCTGGTCGAGACCGGCTTCCGGGAGCGCCGGGAGATATCGGAGGAGGAGTTCACCAGGACGGTGCTGCCGGCCGCGCCGCTGACCGCCGCCGTGGACGGCGTGCTCGCGGAGTTCGAGGCCCATCTGACGGGCCGGCTCGCGCTGGCGGCCGACGAGGCCCGAGCCAACCTGGAGGCGGTGGCCGCCCCGCAGCTCCGGGTGGCCGGGGCCACGGGCGGCGGTCTGCGCCGGATGGGCTTCTGGACGGGCGGCATCAGCGCCGTCGGCGGGATCCTCGGCCCCGCGGTGGGCGCCGTCGCGATGACGAACCTGTGGAACCCGGTCGGCTGGGTCATCGTCGGCGCGGCGGTCGGCGGATCCCTGGCGTACGTGGGCGGGCGGCTGCTGAGCCGATTCGGCCTGGGCAAGGCGGCCCGGCTGCGCGAGAGCGCCCGGATCGAGAGCCGGCAGGAGGTGCGGCGCGCGGTCCGCGCGTACTTCGCCGAGACCGACACGAAGGTGCTGGCGCTCGGGGACCGGCTCGTGCGCGCCGCGCTGCTGGGCGCGGCGTCCCCCCTCGTCGCGGAAGGGCTGTCGCTGCGGCGGATCGCGGCCGACGCGGACCGGGACTCGGCGCGGCTGCGGCAGGCGGCCGCGGCCCTGCCGGAGCGGGTCGAGCCCGCCGACGTGCTGTACGGGGCCGTCGTACGGACGGAACGGGCGCAGGGCGCGGCGGGGGCGCCGGACGGGTACTGGCTGGGGGCCTCGTGGTGCGGCGACCCGTACAACCTGGCCGAGCCGGCCGCGGACGGGGCGGGCGGCGGCCGGTCCCGGTCCACTCCGCGCTTCACCGAGGGCATCTTCATGCGGCTGCGCTCGGCCTTCTCGGCCCGTACCGCGCTGCCGTCCCCCGGGAGCGGACTGCAGTGGCTGGGGCTGCTGCACCAGGACCTCGACGGGACGGCCGAGGCGGCCGGGCTCCTCCGGGAGCTGGACGCCCTGGCCGCGGACCCGCGGCCCCGGGTCGTCGTCGCGGGCGCGACGAACGCCGGGAAGTCCACGTTCGTCCGGCGGCTGCTGGTCGAGTCCGGACTGCCCGTACCCGACGGCCTGCGCATCGCCGCGGGCCCCGTCACCGCTGTGGCGTCCGCGTACGAATGGGAGGGTGTCCTGCTCGTCGACACGCCCGGGTTCCAGAGCGGTGCCGAACCGCACACGGCCGCGGCGGTCGCCGCGCTCGCCGACGCAGCGGCCGTGTTCTACGTGGTCGGGCCGGACCTGGTGACGGGCGACCGGGCCGATCTGTCGCTGCTGCTGCGCGGCAGTCCGCAGGAGGGCCGGGTGGCCAAGGCCGACCGCGTCGTCTTCGTCATCAACAAGATCGACCAGCTGGCTCCGGACCCGCGCCTCGCGCACGTGTTCCGCACGAGGGTCCAGGAGCGCGAGGCGGCCCTGCGCCTGTACCTCGGGCGGTTCGACGCGGACCGGGCGGCAGCGGACGGCGCGGGCCGGGACGCCGCCGCAACCGCCGCAGCCGGTGACGGGCCCGCGGCGGGCTCCGGCGCCGACCGCCGGATCTGCTCCATGGCCGCCGCCCCCGGCGAACTGCGCTACGACACCGCGCGCGACTACGACGCCTCCCGCGACTGGGACGGCTTCCGCGACTTCGCCGCGCAGGTCCGCGCCCTGCGCTCGGGGCTGCGGCGCAACGCAGTCGACGTCGCCGTGCTGCACGGCGGACTCGCCCGGCTCACGGCACTGGCGGAGGCGGAGCGGCAGCGGGCCGCCGTCCTCGAGCAGCGCACGGCCCGGCTCGGCGAGCTGGCCGAGGATGCCGCCGCGGGTGCGCGCGAGGGCCGGGACCTCGTTGCGGCGGCGGTGCAGGACGCCCGGCGGACCGCCCGCGCCTTCACCGCCCGCATCGTGGACGAGACCATGGCCCCCGGCCTGGAGCCCTCCGTCCGCAAGGAGCGCGGCGCCCGCCTGGACCACTGGGCCGCCGACCCGGAGTTCCGGACCGACTGGCAGCCGGTCCGCGACGGGGCGGTCACCGGGGCCGAGCAGTGGCTCGCCGGGGTCCGCGCCGCCCTGCAGCGCCGGCTGACGTCGAAGCGCTTCCTCCTCACCCTGCCCGACGGACCGCCGGAGGACGACACGGACATCCTCGACCTGCTGACGCTGCCCGCCACGGACAGCGGTTCCGCACTCGCGCGCGACACCCTGACGGCCGCCGGGGGCCTGGCCCGGCTGCGGACGGACGACCTCGTCGACTTCGCGGGCCATCTCGGCGTGCTCCTCGAACACGGCCAGGCGGCCGCGCTGCTGGACGACCTGGCGTGGGGCAGCGGCTTCCTGAAGATCCTGAACTCCATCAGCATGATCGCCAAGCTCACGACGGAGACCTCGCGGGAGAAGAAGGTCGAGGCCGCCCGCAAGGCGCTGCTGACGGCCGTCGGCCGCTCCGCCGACACCTGGGCGACGGGGGTGCGCGGCGGGCTGGCCCCGGTCGAGGAGGTCTGCGGGCGCCTCGACACCCTCGCGATCCGCTACACCGACCGGCAGAACAGGGCGCTGGACGAACTCGCCGGCGTACAGCAGCGCCTGAAGCGGTACGAGGGGGCGGCCGCGGGTGCCGCCGCCCGGCTCGGCATCCCCGCCCTGCCCGCCCAGCGGCAGGGCCCCGGAGCCGCCGGCCGCGCGCCGTCCCCGAACCCGTCCTCCTCTCGAACGAAGGGACCGTGATGACCGGTTCGTACACCCCGCCGGGACCCCGGCCCGAGGGCACGGCCCCCGGCGGCCCGCAGCACGGCACCGCGGGCCCGTACGGCACCGCGGCCGCGGGCCGGGCGGCCGGCCCTGCAGGCGGCGGCGCGGACTGGACCGCCCGGATCCGCGCGGCGTACCGGGCGGCCGCCGGCGGCCCCGCGGCCGACCTCGCGGAGGCCGGCTGGCAGGAGGCCGCGGACCGGCCCGGCCCCACCGTGGTGCTGTTCGGCACGCAGAACGCCGGCAAGACCACCCTGCTGCGCCGCCTCCTGGTCGAGGACGGCGCCGACGTGCCCGGCTGGGCCGTGGTGAGCGCCCGCAAGGAGACGTACCGGAACGCGGAGGCCTGGTCGCAGGAGCTGCGGTACGTGGACACGCCGGGCCTCGGTGCGGGGGACGCCGAGCACGCCGACCGGGCCGCCCTGGCGCTGCTGACGGCCGACGCGGTCCTGCTGGTCCTCGACCAGGAGCCCGCGGGCACCGCCGAGGGCGAGGTGCTCGCCCTGGCCAAGGGCAGTTTCGTGGACCCCGAACGCCCCCGGCCGCTGCCCCCGGGGGCCCTGCTGCTCGCGCTGACGAAGAGCGACGACCGCGGCCGCATCCCGGGCACCGCGGGCTTCGGCGAACTGGCCGCGACACTGCGCGAGTCGATACGGGCCAAGTTCCGCGCGGTGAAGGTCGTCGAGCCCCTGCCGCCGGTGCACTTCGTCACGGCGGACCCGGGCGGCATGACGGCCGGGCTGCGCACCGACCAGCTCAGGAGGACCCACTACGCGGTGTGCCGCGACTGGGACGGTATCGAAGCGCTCCGCGCGGACCTGGCGGCGCTCGTACCGCGCACCGCGGAACTCCGCGCGGCCGCCGGGGTCCGGTACTGGTGCGCCCACGCCCGCCGGGCCGTCGACCTGGCGGGGAGCGAGATCGCCGGTCTCGGCGGGGTGATCGAGGGCGGTGAGCTGCGCAGGAAGCGCTTCCTCCTGCTGGAGGCCGAGTTGGCGGCGCTGAAGGACAACGCCTCCGCCCAGCTGCGCCGGCAGATGCACGAGCGGCTGCGCACCCTGGACGCCGCCCTCCTCCAGGACGCGACCGACACGGCCCTGGCCGAAGCGGCGCTGCAGCTGGTCGCGGAGACCGCACGGGCCTGGGACAGCAAGTGGACCACGCAGCTGCGCCTCCTCGCGCGGCAGGCCGACCAGGCCCAGGAGGAGGCGCGCTCGCAGCCGGGGATCCAGCCCTTCCTCGCCTACGCCGACCAGGTCGCGGAGATCGTCGAACGCGCGAAGGGACTCGGCACCCCGGCACCGGCCGGTGCCTCCGCACGCATCGACCAGGCCCTCTGGCTGAACATCACCTCGATCGACGCGGTCGTGCAGCGGCTGGCCGCCCGGAAGATGGAGCGGTCCCACGAGGAGGCCCTGCGCACGGTCCGCCGGGAGCTGGCGGACTTCCTGGACGCCCACGTCGGCAAGCACCCCGGCACCCGCGCGGCCCGGCCCGCGGCCCTCCCCGACCAGGGCGGCCCGCCGTCGCACCGCGGTCCCGCCGCGGGCCCGGCAGACCCCGTACGGGTCCCGGATTCCGCGGACTCCCCTCCGGACCCTGCGGATTCTCCGGACCCTGCTGCGGATCCGTACGGCGCCCGGGGCCCGGACCCGGACGGCAGCCCCCGTACGGAGGACCCGTCGGCCCCGTGGGCCGGGGCGCCGGGCGGGGGCCCGGCGGGCGCGGGCCTGGAGGACGGCGGCGCACCGGGCGACGGGGTCGACGCCTTCCGGGCGGCGGGTCCCGCGCCGGCCGACCCGCTCGTGCTGCCGGCCGCCGGACACGACCACCCCGCCTTCTCCCTGGCGGTGCCCGTGGCGCAGGGCCTCGCCCAGGCGTTCCAGCTGTGGCGGGTCCACCGGGGCGAGCAGGAGGAGAAGGACCGCTCCGCCCGGGAGGCGAAGCAGCGGCAGCGCATCGGCGAGCTCACCGAGGCGCTCGCCGCCGTCGCCGAGCGCGAGTGGGTCCAGGAGGCCGAGCGGGTCGGCGGGGTCCTGCGGGCCCGGCAGACCCCGGACTCCCTCCTCGCACCGGCGCTGGCCCGGCGCGAGGAGCTGACCGGGGCCGTCGCCGTCCTGAAGGAACTCCTCGAAGGGGCGCCGAGATGACCCCGGACCACCAGCAGCCCCCGACCGGGGAGGCGGGCACGGCGGGCCGAGGTACGGCGCCACCCGACCCGCCCCGGGCCTTCCTCTGCCATGCCACGGCCGACCAGGAGTTCACCAGGGCCCTGGCGCACGGCCTGGCCGACAACGGGGTGAGGACCTGGGCGGATTTCTGGGAGGTCAGGTACGGCGACAGCGTCGCCCGCAAGTTCTACTCCGAGGCGATCGCCGAGTCCGACGCGATCGTGCTCGTGCATTCCCGGCACTGGGCCAACAACCCGGCTCTGGCAGACCAGTTGGACAGCATGACGTTCCGCCGCATCGAGGACGGCTGCCGGATCGTACCCGTCCTGCTCGACGGGGCTCCCGCACCGGCTCCCCTCGCCCACCTGCACCCGCTCCCGACCGGGCGCTCCGCAGCGGAGGTCTCGCAGATCGCTGAGGAGATCGCCCGGGTGCTGTACGGCGTGGACGACCGGCCCGAGGTCGTCACCCCGTCCTGGCTCCGAGAGGCGAGAGCAGCGGGCCGAGTCGCGGGCGCGGGGCAGCCCGACCCGGCCACCTCCTCCACCCCAGCCGTCCCGTACACCGCGCCCGCCCCCGTCGGCCCCCCGCTGCCCCCGCCGTTCCCCGGTCTGCCCGGGGACCACCTGGCCCTGCTGCGCCGCCTGCTCCGCCTCGCCCTGGAGGCCGGCGAGCTCGGCCCGTTGGACTGGTCGGCGGTGGATCACCCGGAGCCTGCGGAACGGGAACGGGCCCTGGCCGGGCTGGAGGCGGAGGGCCTGGTGTCCGCGACCCGGCTCGGCGGCCGGATCCTGTGGTGCCAGGTGACCCCGCAGGGCTTCCACCGGGCGGCCCCCTCGGTCGTACCGGAGCTCAACGCCCTGCGCCACCGGGTGATCGCCCGGCTGGCCGGGCACCGGGAGACGGACCCGCCCCTGCCGGACACGGACCTGGCCGCGGCGGCCGATGCCCCGCTCCTGGTGGTCCGCCAGCAGCTGGAGGAACTCGCCGCGGACGAGCGCGTGGTCCTGCTGCGGCCCCGCGGGGCCCTGCTGCTGACGGCGGTGTCCCCGGCCCTGCGGGCCTGGGCGGCGTGAACCGCCGTCCGGACCGCGGGCTGCGCAGTAGGGTGGCCGCAGGGGCCGGGGGGAGAGGCGGAACTTCGTGCACGTAGTGGTCAACCACGTGGGCCGGGACCGGAGTTGGGCCGAATGGATCGCGTGGGAGCTGCAGCGGGCCGGGCACCGGGTGGTGTCCGATCCGTGGGTGTGGTCCGCCCGGCTGGCCACGGACCGGCTGGACGCCGATGCGGGGGCGGACACCGTGGTGCTCCTTCTCGTCTCCCGCGCCTACCTCGACGGCTCGTGGACGGCCGGGCAGTGGTCCGACGCGGTCGGCCGCACCGGCCGCCTGGTGGCGGTGCTCGTGGAGCCGGTCCCCGGCCACCTGCTGCCGCCCGCGCTCGCGGCGCTGCAGCCCCTCCCGCTGTACGCCGTGGGGCAGGAGGACGCCGCCCGCTCCCTCCTCGACGCGGTCGCCGGGGCCGCGGGCCGGACGGAGGACGACGGGGAGCCAGCGGCCCGGGACACCCCAGGGGCACAGGAACCCGTACAGGTGGCCCCCGCCCCGGCGGGTCCGCCGCCCGCACCGCCGCGCCACCCCGCCACCGCCTCCCCCGCCCTGTCGAACCTCCCCCCGGCCGCCGACACGGATGAGGATCCGGGCGGCGCGGGCTTCGGGCGGGAGACGCTCGTCCAGGTGCTGCGGGAGAAGCTGCTCGCCCAGGGCGGCGCCGCGGTGGACGTCTCGCCCGCGGCCGACGGCACCGGCGCCGAGGAGGTGGCCGCCGAGTACGCCCGCCGTTTCGCCTCCCAGTACGACATGGTGTGGCGGGTCCCGGCAGCCGACCGGGCCGAGCTGTCCGCCGCGTACGCGGAACTCGCCGACCGGCTGGACCTTCCCCCCGTGGAGCCCGGTGACCGGGCCGCGGACCTCCTCGCGCACCTGGACCGGAACGGGCGCTGGCTCGTCATCCTGGCGGGGGCCGCCGCGCCCGCCGTCCTCGGCCCGCTGCTGCCGCCCCCGGCGGGGCACACGCTGGCCCTGTCGGGCGACCCGAGCTGGACGGCGTTCTACGCGCACGGGTACGAGCCGCTCCCGGTCCCCGAACAGCCCGCCCCGTGGCGGATCCTGGCCGTGGCGACCGAGTGGTTCTCCCGGAAGGGCGGCCTGAGCACCTTCAACCGCCGCCTGTGCCGCGGGCTCGTGGAGGCCGGGGCGACGGTGTACTGCCTGGTGCCCTCGGCCGACGACGAGGAGCGTTTCGACGCACGCCGCTCGGGGGTGACCCTGCTGGAGGCGGCGACGCGTGAGCGGGGGGCCGCCTGGGCGGAGGAGTGGTCGCTGTTCCGCAAGCCCCCGGAGGAACTGCTGCCGGACCCGCCGGACCTGGTCATCGGCCACGGACGGATCACCGGGCGGGCCGCGCAGATCCTCGCCGAGGACCACTACCCGGGCGCGCTCCGCGCGCACGTCCTGCACATGGACCCCGACGACCTGGAATGGCTCAAGGACCACCGCGCGGGCCAGGCGGCCCTGCTCGCCGCCGAGCGCAGCAAGGTGGAGGAGGCCCTGGGGATCAGTGCGGACCAGGCCTTCGCGGTGGGCGGGGTCCTGCAGGAGCGGTACGCGGCCAGCTTCCCCGGGCGCCCCCTGGAACTGCTCGTGCCCGGGTTCGACGGGCCCTGCGCAGCGGAGCGGGCCACGTCGTCCGAAGGCGGACCCGGGGCCCGTACGCCGCCGCCGGGGAGCCCCCGCGTCCTGGTGCTCGGGCGCACGGAGGACGTCAAGGTCAAGGGCCTGGACACGGCGGCGGACGCGGTCTCCCTGCTCGTCGGGCGGAACGCGGCCCTGGCGGGCACCCGGCTCTTCGTCCGGGGGGCCCCGGCGGAGGGCGACGGCGCGGACCGGCTGCGGTCGCTGCTCGTACCCGAGGGCTCGTCGGGCAGGCACCTGGTCATCCGGCCGTTCAGCGCGGACGCCGCCGACAGGACGGCAGACCTGGGCACGGCGAGCCTGCTGGTGCTGCCCTCGCGAGCCGAGGCCTTCGGGCTGTCGGCCACCGAGGCCATCGCCGCCGCCACGCCCACCCTGGTCAGCAGTACGAGCGGGATCGCCCAGCTGCTGACCAGCGTGCTGGGCGTCCGGGAGGCGAAGAAGTACGTCGTGCCCACCCGTGACGACGGCGAGGACGCAGCGCGGTGGAGCGATGCCATCGAGGAGGTGCTGACCGACCTGCCGGCGGCGTTCAAGGACGTCGCGAAGCTGAGGGAGACGCTCCAGCAGGCCCACTCCTGGCGCAAGACCGCCGACGACCTCCTGTGGGCACTGCCCCGGCGTACCCGCCCCACCGCGTAGCGGCGCGCCCGTGGCCGAGGGGTGTAGCCGTGCTCCCCCGCAACCCTTTCTCGTCCCCTTGACGATATACAGCCCCGCCATTATCGTCGCAGTGACGAAATCAAGGGGGTTCGCCATGGCCGACATCACCCGGCGCTTCGGTTGGCGCCATCTGCGCTCCGCGCCCACCGCGCACATCCGCCACCACAAGCGCGGGCGGCTCGTCCACGACGGGCGCGGTCTCAGTTTCTGGTACCGGTCGCTCTCGGCGGCGCTGTCCGAGGTGCCGGTGGACGACCGGGAGTTGGCCATGGCCTTCCGTGCCCGTACGTCCGACTTCCAGGACGTCTCCGTCCAGGCCACCGTCACCTACCGGATCAGCGATCCGGCCGGGGCCGCGGACCGCATCGACTTCTCCGTCGACCCCGACACCGGGAGCTGGCGCGCCGCGCCGCTGGAGCAGATCGCCACCCTGCTCACCGAGACAGCCCAGCAGCACACGCTGGACGTGCTGGCCCGCACCCCGCTGGCCGCCGCCCTGGTCGACGGGGTGGCCGCCGTACGGGAGCGGGTCGCCGCCGGGCTGGCCGCCGAGCCGCGGTTCTCGGCCACCGGCATCGACGTGGTCGCCGTACGCGTCGTGGCCATCCGCCCCGACGCCGAGGTGGAGCGCGCCCTGCGGACCCCGGCCCGCGAGCAGATCCAGCAGGAGGCGGACCGGGCCACGTACGAGCGGCGGGCCGTGGCCGTGGAGCGGGAGCGCGCCATCGCCGAGAACGAGCTGGCCAGCCAGATCGAACTGGCCCGGCGCGAGGAGCAGTTGGTCGAGCAGCGCGGTATCAACGCCCGCCGCGAGGCCGAGGAGAACGCGGCTGCGGACGCCGTCCGGGCGGAGGCCGAGGCGGCACGGAAGGTGCGCCTGGCCCGCGCGGAGGCGGAGGCGGAGCGCGCGGCGGGCGCGGCCCGCTCGGAGGCCCAGGCGGCCTGGCTGCGCGTCCACGACGAGGCCGGCCAGGGCACCCTGCACGCCCTGGCGGCGACCCGGCTGGCGGAGAACCTGCCGCGGATCGAGAGCATCACGCTCTCGCCCGACGTCCTCACCGGGCTGCTCACGAAGCTCGGCCGCCCGGAAGGCGGCACGGGCGCGTGAGCCTCGCCCCGCGGGCGGTGCTCGTCCACCGCAGGACCGAGTACGAGGAACTGCTCGCCCGTCACGGCACGCACGGGCAGGCCGCGTTCTTCCTGTCCAGCCGGGGCCGCTCCATCGAGGAGGTGGCGCGCCGCCACGACCGGGCGCGGCACGCGCTCCAGGAGGTCGCGGCGGCGGTGCCGCTCACCTGGCGCCGGGCCCGGGTGGAGCGGGCCGACCTGGACCGGTTCCTGTTCGCGCCGGAGGACGTGGTGGTCGTGGTCGGCCAGGACGGCCTGGTGGCCAATACGGCCAAGTACCTGAGCGGGCAGCCCGTGGTGGGCATCGACGGCGATCCGGGGCGCAACCCCGGGGTCTTGGTGCGGCACCGCTGCACCGGTGCGGCGGCCCTGCTGCGCGCGGCGGCGGCCGGGGGCGGGGCCGAGGAGCTGACGATGGTCGAGGCGGTCGCCGACGACACGCAGCGGCTGCTGGCGCTCAACGAGGTCTACCTCGGCTCGCCCGGCCACCAGACCGCCCGCTACCGGCTCGGGGCGGGGGCGGGGTCGGGGTCGGGCAGGGGTACGGACGCGGGCTCCGGCTCCAGCTCCGGCTCCGGCTCCGGCGGGGAAGGGGGCCAAAGCGAGGCGCAGGCCTCCTCCGGGGTGCTGGTGGGCACGGGTACGGGCGCCACCGGCTGGCTGCGCTCCCTGTGGCTGGAGCGCGGCAGCCCCGTACCGCTGCCGGCGCCGCGGGACCCGCGGCTGCTGTGGTTCGTGCGCGAGGCCTGGCCCTCCCCCGCCACCGGTACCTCGATGGTCGCGGGCGAACTGGGCCGGGGGCAGTGCCTGGAACTGACCGTGGAGTCCGACCGGATGGTCGTCTTCGGAGACGGGATGGAGGGCGACGCCATGGAGCTGACCTGGGGCCAGAGCGTACGGGTGGGCATCGCGGAGGCCTCGCTGCGCCTGATGGCGTAGACCGTGCGCAGACCCGGGCGGTCGGGGGGCCGCAGGTGGCGTCGACGGGTCCGGTTGCGGGCGGTTCCCGCCCCGCCGATAGTGGGATGGGCCCACCGGCGGGCCGCGCCGCCGTACGGGCGGCAGCCGCCGGCAGGCCGCACCGAGCGGCGGCCCCCGCGGGCCCCGGGCCGTACGGGGCTCCCGTCCCCGGCCGCGCAGGCCCCGGGCTCTACGGGCCCCGGCCGCGCAGGCCCTTCCCGTCTCCCTCGCAGCATGCGGAGAGGAGCAGACCCATGCGCAGGAACCCCAGGGCGCGCCGCCTCGTGACGGCCGCCGCCGCGTGCGCCGCCGGAGGCGTCATGCTGATGCCCCCACCGGCCACGGCCCTCCCCCGGACCGACACCTTCCAGCTCGTCAACCTGCAGAGCGGCAAGTGCGGGACGGTCGCGGGCGGCCGGTCCACCGAGAACAACGTCGAGCTGGTGCAGTTCAACTGCGACCGCGACCCCTCGCGCCGCTGGCGGCTGGCCGACAGCGACGGCGGCTCGTACCAGATCGTCAACGTGCAGACGAACAAGTGCATGACCGTAGCGGGCGGCAGGTCCACCGAGAACAACGTCCCCCTCGTCCAGTTCGACTGCGACGACGACCCCTCGCGGCGGTGGGAGGTCACCGGCTGGGACAGCGCGAAGAGTTCGTACGAGCTCGTCAACGCACAGACCCGCAAGTGCGCGACCTTCGACGGCGGCACCCTGTCCGCCAACAACCTCCGGCTGCTGCAGTTCGACTGCGACAACCACCCCTCGCGCCGCTGGAGCCTGCGGCTGGCCGGCCCCTGACCGCGGCGGCGGGCGGCGCGGCGGCCGCCGCGGACCGGCCGGCGTGAGGGAGCGTCACTCTCCGGGCCCTGCGGGCGGTGCGCGATGCGGGTACGGAGCCGAGGATGGCAGGTGTAGGCCGGCCCGGTCCCGGGCCGGTTCCGCCGGCAGTCCGCCGCCCTCGTTTTGGAGTGACCCGTGAAGGACCTCAAGTTCGAGCAGAAGCGCTCGCTGTCCCGTACCGAGGCGGCCGCCCGGCTGGAGGCCCTGGCCCGGGCCCTGCGCGAGGGCAGGGCCGAGCTGGACCTGGGCGGCGGGGTGCTGAGCGTGCGGGTTCCGGAGGAACTGCACAGCGAGGTGGAGGTGGAGGTCTCCGGCGGCGAGATCGAGCTCGAGATCGAGCTGAAGTGGACCACCGAGGGGACCGGCAAGGGCGCGGACGGGTCGAAGGCGGCCGGGACGAAGGCCGTGGGTAGGAAGGCGGCCACGTCGAAGGCGGCTGCGGCTAAGTCCGGAACCAAGGCCGCGCCTTCCGCGAAGCGGGCCGCTCCTGCCAAGAAGTCAGCCCCCGCCAAGAAGTCCACCCCTGCCAAGACCTCCGCTCCCGCCAAGCCCGCGGCGCCCGCCAAGGCGGCCAAGACGGCCAAGACGGCCAAGTCCGCCACCCCTGCCAAGCGGGCGTCCTCCGCGAAGCCGGCTGCCGCCGCCAAGGCGGGCTCCACCGCCGAGAAGTCCACGGCGAAGAAGTCCACGGCCAAGACCGCGAAGGCACCCGCCAAGTCGGCGAAGCGCGCGGCCAAGACCACCGGGCCCGCGGCCGGGAACACGGCGGCGGCCGCCTCGAAGGCGCCTGCGAAGGCCGTCCGGAGCCGGAAGCCTGCGGCCACGGCGAAGGCCCCGGCGGGCGGGCGCCCGTAACGGCGGGGGCGCGGCGGGTTCGGCGGGTCCGCCCTACGGGCGGTAGACGCGTCCCGGCTCGGGGCGGGCCGGGGCGAGGAGCTGGGAGACCGTGACGAAGGTGTAGCCGCGGTCGCGCAGTTCCCCGATGGCCTGTTCCGCGGCCGGGATGGAGCCGGCGTAGCGCTCGTGGAGGAGGATGATGCCGTCGCGCCGGGTGCCGTCGAGGATGCGCTTCTTGATGAGGGCGGTGTCGGTGGTCTGGTAGTCCTTCGCGGTGACGCTCCACAGGACCTGCGCCAGGCCCAGGTCCGCCATGACCTCCGAGACCCGGTCGTCGGTCGAGCCGCCCGGCGGGCGCATGAGGGTGGGGGTGCGGCCGGTGATCCGCCGGACGTCCTCCTGTACGGGTTCCATCTCGGCGCGTATCTCCTGCGCTGTGAGTTCCGTGAGGTCCGGGTGCGACCAGGTGTGGTTGCCGATCTCGTGGCCGTCCTCCGCCATGCGGCGCAGGATGCCGGGGTAGGTGTCCGTGTGCCCCTTGCCCTGGACGAAGAAGGTGGCCGGCACCTTCTCCCGCTCCAGGATGTCCAGGAGCCTTGCGGTGGGGGCGCTGGGGCCGCCGTCGAAGGTCAGGGCCACGCAGGCGGTGGTGCGGCAGTCCACGGCGGGCGGCTGCACAGCGTCCCCCGCCCCGGCCTTCGCGTCCGCGGCGGCCGCCGCGGGGGCGGCTCCGGTATCTGCCGCGGCCCGGGCCTCGGCCGGGGAGACGACCCCCGTCAGGCTGCTGCACGCCGTGAGGGCGGCGAGGAGGAGGCCCGCGGCGGAGGCCGTCAGGGCGGCCCTCCGGGTGGTGCTCCGCCCGCGGGCGGGCCCGGTGCGGGGCGGTCGCGGCAGGCGTGCGGCGGAGGGACGGGACGGGTTGTCGATCATGTCCGCCACGCTAGGAACGGGCCGCGGTGCCGCACATCGGGGAAAGGTCGGGCCCGTCCCCTGCCCGGGTAGGTGGTCCGGCCGGGCCGGGTGACGAAAGGAGGAGGGAGCTCCGCCGAAGGAACGAGTGAGCGAATTGCCCGTTCTGCGGGTTCTAGAGTGGTCGGTTATGCGCCGTATCCCGCCCTCCCGCTGGACCGACCTGGTCGTCATCGCGGCCGCCCTGGCGGCGGCGACCGCGCTGCGGCTGGTCGGCGAGCTCCTGCTGTTCCCGAGCTACAACGCGCGCGGACTGGTACACCCCTACTTCCTCGACTGGCTGGACTCCGTGACCCCGCTGCCCTGGGCCCCGGATCCGCTGCCGTGCCCCGTCGAGGTGCCGGTCCATGCGGAGATCCGGTGCGTCGAGGGTTCCGTGGCCCGCCTGGGCACGGTCCCCATCCTGCTGTCGGCGGTCGCGGCGGGGGCGCTGTGGTGGCGGCGCAGCCATCCCCTCGCCGTGGCCGCCTTCCTGGCGCTGCTCGGCTTCGTCACGCCGATGGCGACCGCGGCGGCGGTCGTGGCCCTGTTCACGCTGGCCTCCCTGCGACGGCCGCGCACCACCGCCTGCGCGGCCGTCGCCATGGCCGTGCCGATGACCGTCTACCTGCTGCTCCCCTCGACCAGCTCCTCCGGTCCGCAGATCGCGGCCGGGCTGCTGGTCATGGGCACGATCCTGGGCGCCACCGTGGGCTGGGGCATGTTCCACCGCTCGCGGCGGCTGCTCATCGACTCGCTGACCGAGCGGACCCGGCGCGCCGAGGAGGACGCCGCCCGGCAGGCGGCGCAGGCGCAGTTGCGGGCGCGCGAGGACATCGCCCGCGAGATGCACGACGTACTCGCCCACCGGCTGTCCCTCCTCAGCCTGCACGCGGGGGCCCTCGAACTCCACCAGCGGACCAGCCCCGAGCAGGCCGCCCGCGCGGCCGGGGTGATCCGGGAGGCCTCGCACCAGGCGCTGGAGGACCTGCGCACGGTCATCGGAGTGCTGCGCACACCCGGTCTGGCCGTGGGCGCCCGGCCCGCCGCCCCCTCGGACCCGGCATCCCCCGCGGGCGGCGCCGAGCCCCCGCAGCCGGTGCTGACCGACCTCGCCCGCCTCGCGGTCGAGTCCCGGGAGGCGGGGATGGAGCTGCGCTTCGACCTGGCGATCGAGCGGCCGGACCGGGTCTCCGACGCGGTCGGCCGGACCGTGTACCGCGTGGTGCAGGAGGCCCTCACCAACGCGCGCAAGCACGCGCCCGACGCGGCGGTGCACGCCGAGGTCAGCGGGGAGCCCGGGGAGGGCATCGACATCGTGGTCCGCAACGCCCTGCCCGCCGGGCAGGGGGGACCGAGCGAGCCGGGCGGCTCCGCGCGCGGACCGGGGTTCGGGCTGATCGGGCTCAGCGAGCGCACGGCCCTCGTCGGCGGCGAGCTGCACCACGGCGCGAGCGCCGGGGACTGGGTGCTGCGGGCCTGGATACCGTGGTCCGCATGATCCGCGTCCTCCTGGTCGACGACGACCCCCTCGTCCGCATGGGCCTGCGCATGGTCCTCGAAGGGGCCGGCGGCATCCTGATCGCCGCGGAGGCCGCCGACGGGTCCGAGGGCGTCGCCCTCGCGGCCGAGCACTCCCCCGACGTGGTCCTCCTCGACATCCGGATGCCGGTGATGGACGGCCTGGCCGCCACCACCGCCCTCCGGGCCCTGCCCCGGCCGCCGCGGACGGTGATCCTGACCACCTTCAACCCCGACGAGTACGTGGTGCAGGCCCTGCGCGAGGGCGCGGCCGGGTTCCTCCTGAAGGACACCCCGCCCGCGGACATCATCGCGGCGGTCCGCCGCGTCGCCGCGGGCGAGCCGGTGCTGTCCCCGGCCGTCACCCACCAGCTCATCTCCCGGGCCACCGCGCCCGCCCCCGCTCCCGACGGCGCCGGCACCGGACGCGGGGAGGCCCGGGAAGAGGCCCGCGTACGCCTCCGGGCCCTGGCCCCGCGCGAGCACGAGGTCGCCCTCGCCGTGGCCCAGGGCCGTACGAACGCCGAGATCGCGGAGGCGCTGTACCTGAGCGTGCCCACCGTGAAGTCGCACGTGTCCGCGATCATGTCGAAGCTGGGCCTGACCAACCGCGTCCGGATCGCCATCCTCATCCACCAGGCCGGGCTCGACACCGAGCCCTTCGACGGCTAGGCCGTCCGGCCGTTCGCCACCGCACCGTTCGGCGCCCGCGCGGCCGAGAGGTACGTGATGCGGAGGGTGCCGGTGGCGGGTTCGCGGTCGACCAGGGTCTCCACCCCGTACACGGACTTGATCAGGGCGGGGGTCAGGACGGTCTGCGGGGTGCCCGCGGCTGCGACCCGGCCGGCGGTGAGGACGACGACGCGGTCGCAGTAGCGGGCGGCGAGGTTGAGGTCGTGGAGGGCGACGACGCAGGTGACGTCCAGGGAGGCCAGCAGGTCGAGGAGTTCGAGCTGGTGGCGGATGTCGAGGTGGTTGGTGGGTTCGTCGAGGAGGATCTCCCGGGGTTCCTGGGCGAGGGCGCGGGCGATCTGGGTGCGCTGCCGCTCGCCGCCGGAGAGGGTGTGCCAGCTGCGGTGCTGGCGGCCGGTGAGGTCGGTGCGCTCCAGTGCGGCGTCGACGATGCGGCGGTCGTGCCCGTCGAGGGGGTCGAAGCGGCCGCGGAAGGGGGTGCGGCCGAGTTCCACGACCTGGCGGACGGTGACGCGGTGGTGGGCGGCGGCGTCCTGTTCGACGACGGCGAGCCGCCGGGCGAGCGTACGGCGGCCCAGTGCGGGCAGCGGGGTGCCGTCGTAGCGGACGGTCCCGGCGTCGGGGCGGCGCAGTCCGGCCATCAGGCGCAGCAGGCTGGACTTGCCGGAGCCGTTGGGTCCCAGGAGGCCGACGGTCTCGCCTTCGTGGGCCGCCGCGTCGACCTCGTCCAGCAGCAGCTGGCCCTGGACCGACCAGGACAGGCCGGTGGTGGTGATCCGTCCCATGTCAGGACTCCAGACGCTTGAGGAGCAGCGCGAAGGCGGGTGCGCCGAGGAGGGCGGTGATGACGCCGGCGGGCAGCTCGTGCGGGGTGAACGCCGTACGGGCGAAGGCGTCGACCCAGATCAGGAAGACGGCTCCGGTCAGGGCGGACAGGGGCAGCAGGGTGCGGTGCGCGGGGCCGGCGAGGATCCGGACGGCGTGCGGCACGAGCAGTCCGATGAAGCCGATCGCGCCCGAGGCCGCCACGGCCGCGGCCGTGATGACGGAGGTCAGGACCATCAGCCGGATGCGGGCCGCGGTGACGTTGACGCCCAGGGAGGCGGCCGAGTCCCATCCGAAGGTGAAGGCGTCGAGGGCGGGCGCCGAGAACTGTACGGCGGCCACGCCCGCCAGGATCACGAGGACGGTGACCGTGACGCCCTCCCAGCGGGCGCCCCCGAGGGTGCCGAGCAGCCAGTAGGTGAAGCCCCGGGTGGAGTTCGCGTCCCCGCTGACCATGAGGACGACGGAGGTGACGGCGGCGAAGAACTGGGAGACGAGTACGCCGGTCAGCACCACCCGGGAGGGGCTGGCGACGCGGCCCCCGCCGAGGAGCAGCAGGAGCAGTCCGAAGGACAGCAGGCCGCCGGCGAAGGCCCCGGTGGACAGGGAGACGCTGCCGCCGATGCCCAGCAGGAGCACGGCGACCGCGCCGGTGGAGGCCCCGGAGGAGACTCCGAGCAGGTAGGGGTCGGCCAGGGGGTTGCGGGTGACGGCCTGGAGGACGGCGCCGGAGACCGCGAGGGCGGCGCCGACGGCGGCGGCCAGCAGGACGCGCGGGAAGCGGGACTCCCAGACGAGGGCGTCCAGCAGGCCCGGCAGGGGCGGGGCGGGGGCGAGGGCGCCGAGGCCGGTGTGGCGCAGGATCGTGGAGACGACGTCCACGGCGCGGAGGTCGGCGCTGCCGAAGAGCGAGGCGGCGACGACCGATCCGAGCAGTGCGGTCGCGGCGGCGGCGAGGAGCGCCCAGGCCGGGGTGCGGCGCCGGCGCACCGGGGCGGGTCCGCGGCGGATGCAGGCGGTCCCGTTCCCGGTGGGCGCGGCGGTCGTGTGCGGGGTCGTGGTCATGGCGGCGGGGAGGTCACCCGAGCCGGTTCAGGCCGTCGACCAGCGCCGGTACCACGGAGGCGCTGCCGTAGCCCGGGTCCATGTGCGAGCCGGGGAGGGAGATGAACCGGCCGGCCTTCACCGCGCCGAGCCCGGCGGTGAGGGGGTCCTTCTTCAGCAGGTCGATCTTCTCCCGTGCGGTGTCGTTGGGCTCGCCGCGGGTCAGGTCGGCCAGGATGATGACGTCGGGGTTGCGGGCGGCGACCTCGTCCCAGCTCACCTCCGCCCACTTGGTCTTGGCGTCGGCGAAGACGTTCTCGACCCCGACGAGGTCCGAGATGTGCTGGGGCAGCCCGCCGGGGCCCGCGGCCCAGGGGGTGCCCTCGTACGTGGAGTAGAACCACATCACCTTCAGCGGAACCGCCCGCTTCTTGACGGCGCGCAGCGCCTTGTCGACCACGGCCTGCTGCCCGGCGGCCAGCTCCTCCCCCGCCTCGGGCACGTTCATGATCTTCCCCAGGCGGCGGTACTCCTCGAAGAGCATCGCGAAGTCCGCGCCCGCCACGCTCTCGTGGAACGAGCAGTCGAACTCGGTGAGGTACGTCGGCACGCCCAGCCCGTGCAGCTGCTTGCGGTCGCCGGACTGCTCGGCGGTGAACATGCTCGCGAAGGAGCCGTACACGAAGTCCGGCTGCGCTTCGAGGAGCTTCTCGTGCTTGATCTCGTGGCCGGGCGCGGACAGTTGCGGGATCTTCCCGTACTGCTCGGCGATCGCGGGCGGCGGCTTCTCGATCTGGTAGCCGGATCCGGCGATCCGGTCGCCCACGCCGAGGTGGATGAGGATCTCGGCGGCGCTCTGGTTGAGGGTGACGACCTTCTGCGGCGGGGCGGTGTACGTCACGTCGGTACCGCAGTTGCGCAGGGTCAGGGGGTACGCGGTCGTCCGGGCGCCCTTCGCGGCGGTGCGGCCCCCGGCCGCGTCCCGGGCACCGGCGGCGGGGGCGCCCCCGCCCGCGCAGCCCGCGGTGGCGAGCAGGGCGAGGGCCGTGAAGGCGGCGAGGGTTATGGGAATCATTTTCGTTTTCATGGCAGGGGTGTACCTCGCTGAGAAGGAGTAAGGGAGGGAAGGGGGGGTGGAGAGGGGCTTCGGCGGGCGGTCCGGCTAGCGCAGCATCGCGGAGAGCCGGCGGACGACCTGTTCGTCGAAGAGGCCGTGGGCGGCCATCCAGTCGTCGTTGAACACCGTGTCGAGGTACTTGTCCCCGCCGTCGCAGACCAGGACGACGATCGTGGCCCCCGGCCCGGCGGCGCGGGCCCGCTCCAGGGCCTTGTAGACCACCCCGCCGGCCGAACCGCCGATCAGGATGCCGAAGTTCCGCGCCAGGAAGCGGCAGGTCTCGAAGGCCTCGGAGTCGCTGGCCTTGAGCCCCTCGTCGAACACGCCGTAGTCCACGACCGCGCCGATCTCCGACCCTTCGGGGGTGCCGGTGCCGGACTGGTGGTAGGGCGCGGCCGGGCCGCCGAAGACGACGGAGCCGACCGGCTCGACGCCGACGACCTTCAGGCCGGGAATGCGTTCCCGCAGGAAGCGGCCGGTCCCGCAGAGGGAGCCGCCGGTGCCGACGGCCCCGTACAGGTAGTCGATGCCGTCGCCCAGATCGTCGTGGAGTTCGCGGGCGAGCGGGCGGTAGCCGTTGGGGTTGCCCTCGTTGCGGTGCTGGGCGGTCCAGTACGCGCCGTGCTCGGCGGCCAGGCGCTCGGCCGTGGTGTCGCGCTCGGCCGTGGCGAGGCCGCCCTCGTCCCCGGCCACGTTGAGGATCTCGGCGCCGAAGGCGCGCATCCCGCGCAGCTTGTCCGCACTGGAGTGGTTGTCCACCACCGCGGTGAACTTGTAGCCGCGTTCGGCGGCGATGAGCGCCAGGCCGAGGCCCGTGTTGCCCGAGGTGGACTCGACCAGCCAGCCGCCCGGGGCGAGCAGTCCGGCGGCCTCCGCCTCGTCCACCATGTTCCGGGCCATCCGGATCTTGGCGGTTCCGGTCGGGTTGAACTGCTCCATCTTCAGCAGGACGGTGGCCGATCCGTCCGCGACCGGCAGGTCGAGCAGGGGCGTGCGTCCGATGAGCTCGGACATCCTGGTCTTGATCACGGCGTGTCCTTCGCGCAGATCTCCGTCAGGCACCGCACGAAGACGTCGTTGTCTCCGGGGGTCGACAGGGAGGCTCGGATGTAGGTCTCGTACCCCGGCTCGCGCCACGCCTTCACGATGATTCCGGCGCGGTGCAGTTCCCGGGCGACGCGGTCGGAGGGCCGGCCGGTGTCGATGAAGAGGAAGTTCGTGGCGGACGGGACCACCCGCAGGCCCGCGGCCCGCAGCCGGCCGGCGACCCGGGTGCCCTCCAGGCGGGTCCGGCGGACCGTGTCCGCCAGGTGGGGCCCGTCGGCCAGGGCTGCGACGGCGGCGTCCTGGGCCGGCTGGTTGACGTTGTACGGCGTGCGGACCCGGTCCAGCGCCTGGACCAGCGCGTCGTCCGAGGCGATGCCGTACCCCACCCGCAGACCCGCCAGACCGTAGGCCTTGGAGAAGGTGCGCAGCACGATCCAGGGCCGGTCCCGGCCGCGCAGGGCCTCCAGCGCGTCGGGGTACGCGGGGTCGGCGCGGGCGAACTCGCCGTACGCCTCGTCGAGCACCAGCAGGGCCGAGGGCGGGGTGGCGGCGACGACCTGGTCCAGTTCGGCGGCGGTGAGGGCCGTGCCGGTGGGGTTGCAGGGGTTGGCGAGGAAGACGAGCTTGGGGCCCGCCGACAGGGCCTCGCGCCAGGCGTCCGCGTCGAAGCCGAAATCGGCGGTGAACGGGACCTTCCGGACCCGGGCTCCCATGACCCGGGGGAAGATCTCGTGCAGGCTGAAGCCGGGTGCCTGGGTGACGACCAGGTCGCCGGGGTCGAGGACCGCCCGGCACAGCAGCTCCAGGACGTCCTCCGAGCCGTTGCCGAGCACGATGCGCCCGGCGGGCACGTCCAGACGGCTGCCGAGGGCCGCGGTGAGCCGCTTGCCGGTGGGGTCGGGATAGCGGGCGAAGCCCGCTGCCGCACCGAGGCGTACGGCTTCGGCGGCCGCGCGGGACACCCCGTACGGGCTCTCGCTGTTGGAGAGCTTGATGACGCGGCCGGTCGCGCTGAGGGCGGCCACCTCGTCCGTGTCGGCGCCGGGGTCGTAGCGCGGCAGACCGGCCACCTCGCTGCGGATCAGGCGGGAGGAGGGGGCGGGGGCGGGGGCGGCGGTGGATGCGCGGGAGTGGTTCACGAGGGCTCCGGTTCGGGGGCGGGGGCGGGGGTGCCCGCCCGGTGCAGCCGGTCGACGCGGCGCAGGAAGGCGGCCAGGAGGAGGGCGGCGGTGGCCGCGAGGCCGATGGTCTGGCCGGTCCAGACGCCCTCGACGCCCTGGCCGGCGGTCACCCCGAGCAGGTAGCCCGCGGGCAGTCCGACCAGCCAGTACCCGACGAGGGAGATCCGGAACGGCCCGGCGGTGTCACCGAGGCCGCGCAGGATGCCGTTGCCGATGTTCTGCACGGCGTCGAAGACCTGCAGGGCGGCGGCGATCAGCAGCCCGGTGGCGGCGAGCGCGACGAGGTCGGTGTCGCCGGCCCGGCCGGCCGGGAGGAACAGGGACACGATCCGGTCGGGGACCGCCAGGTAGACGGCGGCGACCGCGAGGGTCGCGACCACGCCCCAGGCCGTACCGAGGAGTCCCGTACGGCGGGCCGTCGCGTAGTCGCCGCTGCCGGCGGCCTCGCTGATGTGGATCGACGCCGCGTGCGAGAGCCCGGCGGAGACCATGAACACGATGTAGACGATCTGGTTCAGCACCGTCTGCGCGGCCAGGGCGTCGACCCCGAGGGTCCCGATGACCAGCGTGAGCACACTGAAGAACCCGGCCTCGGAGGCGTACGTGCCCGCGATCGGCAGACCGAGGCGCCATACGGAGCGCACCGCCCCGCCGTCCCAGCGCCGCGCCCGGGGCGAGACGAGGTACGGGCGCAGGGCGCGGTCGCGCAGGACGACCGCGAGGAAGGCCAGGAAGGACAGCAGGAACACCGTCACGGTGGCGATCGCGACTCCGGTGAACCTGAAGGCGGGCAGGCCCAGTTCACCGTAGATCAGTACGTAGTTGAGGCCGATGGTGGCGCCGATGGAGGCCAGGGTGATGGCCAGCAGGGGGCCGGGGCGCTTGAGGCCGGTGGTGAAGTGGCGCAGGGTCTGGAACCACAGGCAGGGCAGCATCCCCGGCGCCAGCACCGCCAGGAACTCGCCCGCCTTGTCGACCACTTCCGGGTCCTGGCCGAGGAGGACGAGCAGCGGGCCGACCAGCAGGAGGGCCGCGCAGAAGACGGCTCCGCAGACGGTGGCCCAGAAGAACCCGGCGAACAGCAGCGCGCCGATGCGCTGCCGGTCGCCCTGCACCCGGGCCTCCGCGACGAGGTTGCCGACGCCGGTGACCAGGCCGGTGCCGGTGGTGCGCAGCTGGTTGAACAGGGCGATGGCGAGGCCCGCAGCCGCGATCTCGACCGCGCCGAGGCGGCCGAGCATGACGATGTCGACGGTGGTCAGGGCGACGTAGGCGAAGTTGGTCAGGATCAGCGGGAGCGCGAGCCCGAGGAGCGCGCGCGAGTGGGCGGCCCACCAGGCGGCGCCCGCCTTGGCGGGGGCGGGGGGTGTGTCGGGGGCGGCGGATGTGTCCGCCGGAGGTGCTCCGGTGCCGGTGGCGGTGCCGGGGGTGGGGGTCGTGTCCGTGCTCACCAGAAGTCGACCTTCTCCCCGCGCCCGGCCACCCGCGCGAGGTCGGCTATGTAGCGGCCGAGTGCGGCGTCGGTGACCGCCATCCCGCTGTTGTAGGCGAAGACCACGTCGTCCGGGTGGCGGCGGGCGGGGGCCCGGCCGAGCAGGACGTCCGGCAGTTCGGCGTCGACCGACGGCAGGCTGCCGTCCTCGGCGCGCAGGTCGTCGCAGGTGGCGTGCATCTGGGCGGTGTCGGTGGCGATACGGTAGTCCGCGCCGCGGCACACGTCGGCGTGGACGCCGTACCCGAGGAGCACGGCGACCGATCCCGGCTTCATCCAGCTCCGCCGGACCTCCTCCGTGGCGGTCAGCCCGGAGGCCCCGATCACGATGTCGGCCCCTCCCGCCGCCTCCCGCAGGTCCTCCACGACCTCGACCTCACGGCCGCCGGCGCTCTCCCGGACGGCGCGCAGACCGTCGCGGTAGGTGCCGAAGACCTGGAGCCGCTCCAGGTCCGGCAGGGCCGCGAGCAGCATCGGCAGGGCCGCCTGGGCCTGTACGCCGGTGCCGACGACCAGCGCGCTGCGCGCCCCGGGGCAGGCCGCGCGGGCGAACAGCGCGGAGGTGGCCGAGGACCGCAGCGGGCCCAGCTTGACCACGTCCATCAGCGCGATGGGCTCCCCGGTGGTGTCGTCCACGAGGAAGACGAACGAGTGGAACCGGTAGGCGTCGCGGGAGCGGCGCGGATCGAACTCGTACACCGCCTTGAAGCAGACGGTGCCGCTGCCGGCGTCCCTGGCCACCATCGAGTAGCTCAGCGAGCGGTGCCCCGGTCCGTCCACGATCGTCTTGACCGGGTTGTCCGAGCCGCTGTCGCGCAGCGCGCGGTAGGCCTGCTCGACGACGGCGATCACCTGCCGGCGGTCGAGGTCGAGCCCCTCCTGCTGGGACTGGGGCAGCAGCCACAGCTGCCCCGGGGGCGCGTAGCCCTGTGTCATACCGAATCTCTCCTTCATCTACGGTCGTGCGCAAGCAATCTGATGTTTCGTCACCCTCAACTCCCCTCCAGCCGCCAGCGCGGCGGACCGCTCCCGTCCCCCACCCGGAGAACGACCTTCCGCGGCAGGGCCGCGTCGTGGAACGGGGACTCGTTGGAGTCCATCTGGTATCCGGCGGTGTTGAGGTAGGCCAGGTGGTCGCCGCGGCGGACGGGCCGCGGGAAGCCGATCTTGCGCCAGGTCAGCAGGTCGCCCTCCAGGCACGTGGACCCGGCGACACAGGCGGGGAACACCTCTCCGGACACGCCGCCCCCGCTGCCCTCGCCGTCCCCGCCGTCCCCGCCGGGCAGCAGCACCGGATCAGGCGCGTACTCGCTGTTGAACCACTGCTCGGAGAGGCTGAAACTGCTTCCGGCGACGGTGACGACCGCGTACCCGTCACCCTCCCGCCGGTCGTCCACCTGCTGGACGCGGTACAGCGTGAAACCGGCCTGGTCCAGCAGCGCCCGGCCCGGCTCGACGAGGAAGCGGACGCCGCTGCGCCCCGCCTTCGCCGCCAGGCTCCCGCCGCCGCCGACCGGGTGCGCCATGATCGCCCGTACCGTCTGCGCGGCGGTCGGACCGCCGTACGGGTAGAAGCGGCCCGCGAAGTCCTTGGCCTGGTGGTAGTGGGCCGGCTCGTCCTGCCGCAGGAACGCCTCCCACAGCGGCGGTTCGACGTAGCGGACCGGCAGCCCGCCGCCGATGTCCACCAGCTCCGCAGAGGGCGAGCCGCGCCGCCGGGCGGCGAGGCAGTGCCCGATCATCTCGTCGGCGGCGAGGGCGCGTTCGGCCGCGTCGTAGCCGTTGAGGTGGAAGGAGAACCCGCGCAGGCGCACGTGCGGGGCGAGTTCGGCGCAGAGCCCGACGGCGGCGTCGAGCCCGGCGGCCGGCAGCCCGAACCGGCTGGCCGCCTGTCCGGCCGTCCGGGCCCGCAGCAGCACGTCGACCGGCCGCCGGACCAGCCGCGCGGCCGCAGCCAGCCGGCGGAGCTCGCCGGCCGAGTCGACGGCGACGAGGCAGCCGTGCTGCACGGCGAGCGCGTGCAGGGCGTCGTCCTTCTCGGGCCCGGAGATCCCGATCCGGTGCCCGGGCACCCCGCCGGCCAGCGCCTTGACGAGCTCGGGCGCACTGGCCACGTCGACCCCGATCCCGAGGCCCGCCGCCGAGGCGACGAAGCAGTCGGCCTTGTTCGCCTTCTTGGCGAACAGGATCCCGGCATCGGCCCCCGCCCCGGCAAAGGCCTCGCGGAGCGCGGCGACGTTCTCCTCGAACACCTCGGGCAGCACGAAGTGCACCGGAGCCCCCGACCCGCCCAGCCCGTCGAGCAGTTCGACGAGCAGGGCGCGGTGCTCCGCCAGGAGCAGGGAGACGGAGGGATGCCGGATCGCGGCAAGCGGAAAGGGCCGGACCCCGGCCGTCGGGGGGTCCAGCAGCTGTCGTGAGATGAGCACACGGCATTCTTATACGAAGATGACACTCATTTTCAATAGAGGGCGGGAAGCGGCCCTTCCCTACCAGGACAAATAGGCAGGAAGAGCCGCTACCTGCTGGCCGGCGGCCAGATCAGGCCATCGGGACGGTCATCCCACAGCAGGAACAGGGCGGCGAGGTGAATCGAGCCAGGCGCGCTCCCCCTCGCCGTCCACGGTCAGGCCGAACCGCTTGAATCCGGGGCGGCCGTGCGCGTCCCACCAGGTGAACGCCGCCTCGGTCTCGTCCCAGAGCCGCCGGGGCCCGGCCTGTACCACCTCGAAGGTGCCGACTCCCGGTGCGTAGTCGGCAGAGGCCCAGGACCGGCCGTCGCCGCCGTACGTCCACAGCGTGTACGCACCGTCCTCATACCGTTCCACGGTCCAGAACGCCGACGCCATCTGGACCCCGATGGCGAATTGCGCCAGCCACCCCCCGACATCAGCGGGCGACAGGGCCGTCCTGCTCCTGTCACCGTCGGCCGGCCACGCCTGCCCCTTCAGATAGGAGCCGTGCGGAGGTCGGCTGGGGCGCTGCTGCCGGAGGCGCATGAACGCACTGGAGCGCGTGAACCGCCCCCTCGCGGAGTCACCGTCCACGGTGAGCCGCACGACGGCTTCCCCTCCGTAGGGCGTCCCCCACGGGGCTACGATCAGCCCACCCGTCCGCGTCTGTTCGATCCAGGCTCGGGGGACCTCCCCGATGGAGCAGGTGGCCTCCACCCGGTCGTACGGCGCCCCCTGCGCGTAGCCGAGCCGCCCGTCCCCGACGACGACCAGCGGCGACAGGCCTGCTTCCCGGTGGTTCTCCCGCGCCCCTTTCGCAACCTCCGCGTCGCACTCGATGGAGACAACGTTCTCCGCACCCAGGCGGTGAGCGAGGAGGGCGGAGTTCCACCCGGTTCCCGTGCCGATCTCAAGGACCCTGTGCCCGTCCTCCACGTCGAGGTCGGCCAGCATCGAGAACACCATGTGGGGCTGCGAACTGGAACTGGAGGGCATCGTGCCCAGGTCGTCCCCGGCGTGACTCCCGTCGTCCCACTGCGTGGTGAGCGGGATGTCCGAGTACACCGCAGTGAACCACGCGTCCGGATCCTGGGCGCGGTCCACCACGGGGTGCTGCCGGGTGCCGTCCGCGACGCCGGGCCAGATGCGTCCGGGGACGAACAGGTGCCTGGGGACGGCCCCGAAGGCCGGCAGCCAGTCGGCGTTCAGCGCGCCCGAGAGGGCGAGCGCGGAGGCGAGCCCCGAGGGGCCCGCCTCCTCCCTGCGCGTAGTCATCCGACCCTACTTCGCGGGGCCGGAGCCGTCGGAGGAGTTGCCGCCGCTCGTTTCAGAGCCGCCGCCCCCGTGCCCGCGCCCGCTGCTCCCGTCGTCCTGCTGACTGCCGCCCTGACCGCTGCCGGTACCGCCGCCGTGCTTGGGCATCCGGTGCTCCTTCACTGGTGATGGTGCGGATTTCTGCAGGGTGCCGACGCGCCCCGCAGCCACCACGTTAGACAGAGCAGCAGGCAGGGCCCGAGGCGATTGCACGAGATTGCACACCAGTCACCGGAGGGCCTCCATCGCCGATGTGATCAGCGCACGGGCAGCAGCCCCGTACACCGCCAGGGCCGCCAGTTCCGCGAACGCCTCGGCGTACATCGCCACCTCGCCGGGCTGCGTCAGCGTGAGGTATCCGGAGATCAACTCGACGTTGACCTGGGTGTTGTCGTAGATCCAGAACCCCTCCGCCGGCCACCGCTCCCGGTCCGGCCCCATGGGCACGACTCCCAAGCTGATGTTGGGGAGTGTGGAGACGGTGATCAGGTGGCCGAGCTGCCCGGACATGACCCCGGCACCGCCGACCCCCGTGCGCAGCACCGACTCCTCGACCAGGAACGCAAACCGCCGGCCGCGCTCGCCGAGCACCTGCTGACGCTCCATGCGGGCGGCAACCGCTTCGGCCACGTCGTCCACGAGCCCGCGCCGTCGCTGGATCGCGCGCAGGGCCGCGGTCGTATAGGGCTGCGTCTGGATCATGCCGGGCACGAGCCATGAGGAGTACGAACGGAAACGGCGGGTCCGCTGGTAGAGCGGAAGGCGGGCCTCCTGCGCCTGTTTGAGCCCTGCCCGCTCCATGCGCCGCCAGCCGATCCACATCCCCTCGGCCGTCCGGAGCATGGCGATCAGGTCCTCGGTCTGCCCTTCAGCACCACATGCAGCGCACCATGCCCGGATGTCCTCGGCGGACGGGGGCGTGCGACCGTTCATGATCCGGGACGACTTCGACCGGCTCCATGCGCACCGCTCGGCGAGGTCGGCTCCGGTCAGCCCGGCATCCCGGCAGAGCTCCGCAAGCCTATCCGCGAGAGCCTGCCGGGCCTGCCGGGCACTTGACGATGGAGAGACGGCCATGGGTTCGGTTTCAGCCGGGCCGGTACTCCGCGTGGGGAACGGCCCGCTCCCACGCGGCCTCGTACGCACGGGCGTACTGCGCGGCCAGCGCCGTGTCGTGAACCACTTCCATACGCCGGCCGGTCCACTGGCCGTCACCGCTGAAGTGGTGCAGGATCACGGTCTCCTCGTCCATGACCCACCCGTCCAGAGCGGGGAGCAGCAGGCCGCGCGCCTGCGCGCGAGGGAGCCACCGCACCTCCTCGCCTGCCGCGACGTTGGTGAACGTGCCGTCGTACTCGTAGCGGACGTAATCGCTCAGAGGCTCCGAGACGACGCGCAGCCGACGCATGACCACACCGCGTCCCACCGTCTCGGCCACCACGTCCAGCCACGTGCGCCACCAGGATTCCCGATCGGCCGGGTCGTACCGGTGCCCTTCCTGCCAGCGGATGAACTCGGGATCGTCCCGCATGTAGCTGTCCCGCATCTCCAGGTGCATCGCCGAGCGCTGCACCTTCGCGAGGCATTCACGTACCGCTGTCACCACCGCTGTCCTCACTGTCCGGCCGGGGGATGAACTGGACCATGTTGGCAGGCAATCGGATCACGGTCTCGTGAGCCGGTACCTCCGTGGAGTGCCCAGGCACCGAGCCGACCTCCTGAGCCCGCCGAACCGTCTCCTCGTCCGCCTTCCACGACTGGATGATCAGGTCTCCGGTCTCCTCCTCCAGCCAGATGGTGGGAGAGCCGTCGTCGGGAGTGTTGGGCCAAATGCCCAGAAACCTCAAGGCCATCGGGCGCTCCTGTACGGAGTCGGTTGCACGGACTTACACGAGCGTCATGCTTCCGGGCCATAGGCACAAGAGCACCGGCTTCCGCTCAGGCGGAGTTCCCGCCTTCGGGACCGGCGGGGGTGCGGAGCCAGACCGATTCGGCGGGGTCGAACTCCGTGGTGGTCATGGTGGGGGCGCGGTAGCCGAAGCCGCAGATGGCCAGGGGGCCTTCGGACAGGGGGTCCAGGCCGAAGGCGCGTTCGGTGTCGACCTCGTTGATCGCCGAGGTCACGAAGGCGCCGAGGCCCAGTTCGGTGGCGCTGAGGTAGAGGGTCTGGGAGAGGTGGCCGCTGTCGAGGACCAGGGCGCGGTAGGCCTTGGCGTGGTGGCGGTACTTCCAGAAGCTGCGGGCGTAGCGCGGGACGAGGACCGCCAGGACGGGGGCGTTGGAGAACCAGTGCTGGCCGGCCAGGGTGCGGCGGGCGAGCTGTTCGAGGGGTTCGTCCGGGGCGGGCAGGGGCTCCAGGGCGTGGTCGACCGCGTGGTAGTGGTACAGGCCGGGGGCGAGGCCGTCGACGTTCTGGACGATGAGGTAGGCCTCGGTGGGGTGGAGGCCGCCTCCGGAGGGCGTGTTCTTCTTCAGGAAGACGGTGTCCTCGTCGATCCGCACCTGGGACTGGGCGGCGAAGACGCGCTGGAGCACGTGGGCGCACAGGGCCAGCGGGAGGGGCCGCCCGCCGTCGAAGTTGCGGCAGGTCGCGCGCCGCGCCAGCATCGCGTCGAACGCGTTGCCGTCGGTGCGGGGCAGCGGCACCCGGTCCGGGGCGCTGCGGAGCCCGGGGGCGTGCGGGGGCGGCGGTCCGAGGGTGCGCCGCAGGTCGGCCGCGGTGGCCATCTCGTTGGCCTCCATGCTGGCGACGCTGTCCAGGCCCTCCCAGCGGGCCAGCCGGTGCATCATCGCCGCGGGCGGCCACCAGTACCCGGCGCGCAGCGCCTCGTCGCGTTCGCGGTGGGCCCGGTGGCCCTCGTCCCCGCCGTCGGCGAGGACCAGGCCGGCGCCGAGGAGGCCGGGCAGCAGGGCCGCGTCCCCGGGCGGCAGGGAGTCGGCCGACTGCCATGCGGTGGGGCTGAGACGCCCGAGCAACTCACGCTGCTGCGGCTGCACTTCGACCTCGGCGTCGAGGTGCGCGGCCAGGGCCAGCCAGCGGCGCGTGCGGCTCAGGCCGGCGCCTCCGGCCAGGAGGGAGGACAGGTCGAACTCCACGTCCTCGCGGGGCTCCAGGAACAGCACGGCACAGCGGCGGATGCGCATCGGGGTCCGTTCGGCGGAGGCGGATCCGGAGTCGGGATCCGGTGTCGACGGCGCCACGGAGAGGTTCCCGTGCCACCCGGCGGTCGGCTAAGGTTTTTATCATGCAGACTCGGTTAGCGGGGCAAGAAGTACTGCGAGAACCGCGCATTCCGGCCCACGCCGTCGACCGGCTGCTCGCACTGCTGAGCACGGACGACCGCTTCCGCCGACTGTTCACCGAGAACCGCCACGCGGCCCTGGCCGAGGCCGGCTGCGGGCTGTCCGAGGAACAGCTGCGCGCACAGACGCCGTTGACCTGCCTGGCCGTCGAGCGGCTGGCGGGCAAGGAGGAGATCGCCGCCGCCCGCGCCGAGCTGCGCACACACCTGCTGGCCGAGGCGGCGTACAGCAATCCGCACGCCTTCGAGGCCGGGGCCATGCACGCCGTACTGCGCCGGGGCACAGGCAACATAGGCAGGCAGCACAGGCCGCACAGGCCGCACGGCACTGCTGACACACACGTCGCTCTTCGCCACTCTTCGTCCGGGGGGACACCATGCAGGAACACACTCTTCAGGCAGAGGCCGTGCCGCCCGTCGGGCAGGAGGGCGCGAAGCTGCGGATTCCGGCGCCGGTCGTCGACCGGCTGCTCGATCTGCTCGCCACCGACGACGGGTTCCGCGAGCTGTTCACGGCCGACCGCCACGCGGCGCTGGTACGGGCCGGCTACGAGATGTCCGCGGACGAGCTGCGCGCCGGATCGCCGTTCTTCTGCCTGGTCGTCGACCAGTTGGCGGGGAAGGCGGAGATCGCCGCGGCCCGCGACCAGCTGCGCGGCTACCTGCTGGCCCACGGGACGCACACGGTCGTGTTCGCCCTGGGCACGGACTCGCTGCCGGCGGTGCTGCGCGCCGGCTGACCGGCTGCCGGGGGGGGCTCAGCCGCGTACTCGGGCACACGCCCGACCGGGCCCGGGTACGCGGCTGAGCCTGGCCCACCCGCAGCCGCTGGCCGGCACCGGGGTTCCGGTGCCGGCCAGCGGGCGTACGGGCGGGCGCTGCGCCGGGGTCAGCGGCGCAGTTTCAGGGCGTGTACGCCTCCGTCGACCGTGCCCGCGTAGAGGGTGCGGCCGTCGGGGGCGGCGGCGAGCTGCGTGGTGTCGGTGTTCTGGAGGCCGCTGGACACGTTGTGCCACGTGCGGCCGTCGTCCGTGCTGCGCAGGACTCCGCGGCCGCCCTGGACGAGCCCGGAGGCCCGGGATCCGGTGGTGGCGGCGTAGAGCGAGCGGCCGACCCGCAGCAGGTCGGAGACGTGCAGGGCGAGCGGCCCGGTGTCGGCGGTGCGGAAGGTCCGGCCGCCGTCGGTGCTGATGCGGACGGACGAGCCGCCGACGATCAGGCGCCGGCCGTCCAGCTCGATCGCGGTGGCGGGGCCGTCCGCGACCCTGGTCTTGGTGACTCCGCCGTCGTCCGAGCGGTAGAGGCCGGAGGAGTTGCCGAGCCAGACGCGCTTCGGGTTGCGCGGGTCGCCGGCCATGGCGTCGAAGGACCGCTGGTGGTAGAGGTTCTTCCAGGTCCTCCCGCCGTCGGTGGTGGCGAAGATCCCGTCGCCGAGGATGCTCCGGAAGCTCACGGAGACCCGGTTCGGGTCCGCCGGGTGGACGAGGATCGAGGTCGGTACCTCCGCCGAGGTGCCCTTCACCTTCCAGGTGCGGCCGGAGTCGGCGCTGCGGGAGATCTCGAAGAGGCCGGTCGCGGTGCGCCGGATCTGCCAGACGACCCTGCTGTCGTGCGGCGAGACGGCGATGTGCGAGGTGAAGCGGCCGGTCATGCCCTCCCCGCCGGACTGGCCCCATTCGGGGCGGGCGACGGGGATCGCGGTGCGGTAGGTGCCGCTGACCGTTCCGGCGAGGAGCTGGCCGCCGCTGGCGGCGAGGGCGTAGGCGGTCAGGCCCTGGACGCCGATCCTGCGGTAGCCGGTGCCGTCGGCCGCGCCGCGGTAGAGGCCGTCCTGCTCGCTGGACACGGTCACCGAACCGTCGGCCCAGCGGTCGTAGTCCATCGCGACGGCGGCCTTCGAGGGGGCGGGCACGGGCTTCCAGGTGCGGCCGTGGTCGCGGCTGACCTGTGCGGCGCCGAACAGCGCGCGCAGGTACAGGTCGCCGCCGGAGGCGGTCAGTCCGTTCCCGCCCGTGGGCAGGTCGAGCAGGGTGGTCCAGGTGCGGCCCTTGTCGTACGAGCCGCGGATGCCCGTACCGGGGACGTAGGCGACGACGACGGTGGAGTCGGCCGCCATCCCGCGGACGGTGTCGACCGGCTCGTCGAGGACGAGGTGCGCCGGGCCGGGGTCGCGCTTGCCGACCCCGTCCATCCGCCAGACCTGGTCGAAGGTGGCGAGGTACAGGGTGCCGCCGACGAGGGAGGCCTCCCGGATCGCACCGCTCACGCCGGTGGGGTACGTCGTCCAGTGCTCCCCCGCGTCCGTGCTGACCAGCAGGCTGCCGCCGGTGAGCACGGCGAGGGTGCGGGTCTGCTCGTCCGCGGTGAACGCCGCGATGTGCGCGTCGGGCACGCCGAGCTTGCGCCAGGTGCGGCCGTTGTCGTCGGTCCGCAGGACGGTGCCGCGGCGGGTGGGGTCGCCCGCGGTGTTCACGGCGTACCACCAGCGGTCGGCGCGGCGGGCGTCGACGACGACCGCCCCGGTGCCGTTGCCGTCGGCGACGGGCAGCCGGCCGACCTGGCGCCAGGTGGCGCCGCCGTCGGTGGTCAGCCAGGGGGCGGCCTTGCGGAACTGCGTCACGACGGCCTGCTTCGGCCGGGCGGGCGTCAGCGCGAGGTGGCCGGCCTCGCTGTGGGGGCCGACGGGCTGCCAGCGGTCGCCGCGGGTGCCGACGGGGGTGACCTCGAAGGCGCCGCTGCCGGTGAGCGTCCGGCCGTCGGTGGTGGTGGCCCGGACGGCGAGGCGGTAGGCGCCGGCGGCCCTGCCGGTGACGTCGGCCTGGTAGTAGCCGGCGCCGTTCATGGTGGTGGGCAGGGTGAAGGGCTTGCCGTGCGGGGGTGTGACCTCGACCTTCGGGGGCGCGTTCAGCGCGGCCGGGGCGGCGACGTGCACGGTGGAGCGGCCGTCGCTCGGGTCGGGCGAGGCCTGGACGGCCAGGTGCCGGACGGCGAGCAGGTACGGGATGCGCAGGGCCGGGCCGCGGTCGGGGGTGGCCGTGATGCGGCCGCTGATCTCGGTGTCGGCGGCCGGGCGGGCGGCGCGCAGGGTGACGGTCGCGGTGGCGGAGCCGCCTGCGGGGACGGTGATCCGGCGCGGGGACACGGTGGTGGGGCCGCTGGTGGTGAGGGTGGTGGTCAGCGGCTTCCGGCCGGGGTTGGCCAGCCGTACCTTCGCGGTGGCGCCGACGGTCCTGTGCGCCAGGTCGGCGAGGCCGAAGGACACGGTCGACGGGGAGGCGGCGAGGGTGGCCGAAGCTGCGGCGGCCGCGTCGAGCCGGCCGCTGCCCTGGACCGCCGGGCCGGTGCCGGGGAGCGGCTTGGCCGTGCCGACGAGTGCGGAGCGGATCGCGTCGGGGCGCTGGTCCGGGCGCAGTTGGCGCAGCAGGGCGGCGGCTCCGGCCACGTGCGGGCTGGCCATCGAGGTGCCGGACATGCGGTAGACGCCGGGGGCGTACATCGAGGTGGGGATCGCGGAGAGGATCTCCACACCGGGTGCGACCAGGTCGGGCTTGAGGCCGTGGCGGGTGCCGGGGCCGCGCGAGGAGAAGGAGGCGATCTCGTCGGTGGAGTCGGTGCCGCGCAGGGTCACGGACACCTTGCCGGCGGCGAGTTCGCGGCTGAGCTGGGCGTACTGGGTGGTGTCGATGCCCATGACGACCAGGCGGTCCATGCGCAGGGAGTCGCCGGAGGCGGAGCCGCGGGTGAAGTCGGGTCGGGCCGGGGTCGGTTGGGCCTGGACGGTGCCGGGGGTGCCCGCGGATCCCGGTTGGGGGGCCGTACCGCCGTCGGGGGCCGTACGCGCCGTGGCGGGGCCGGTGCCCCGGGTGCCCGCGAGGACGGGGCCGGAGTGGGCGGGGAGGCCGCCGAGCACGGCGAGCGCGCCGCGCCTCTCGGCCTCGCGGGCCCAGTCGAGGTCGTACTGGCTGAGGACGTCCGCGGTGGGCGGGACGAGCAGGTCGGCCCGCAGGATCTTGCCGCGTACGTCGCCCACGCGCGCCCAGTCCTCGGGGGTGCCCGCGCCGACGTCGACGAGCGGGGCGGTGACGGGCTTGCGGGGCGGGTTCGCGGAGAGGATGCCGCGGTAGGTCTGGATCAGCTCGGGCTCGCGGCCCGCCAGGTACGCGCTGGGGACCCGCAGTCCGCTGGTGGAGGCGCCGACCGCGATGACCCCCTCGGCCGAGGCCGGGGTGCTGATGGTGCCGGCGCCGGGGCCGTCGTTGCCGGCGGCGGCCACGACGACCACTCCGGCGCGTACGGCGGCGGTGGCGGCGCGGCCCAGCGGGTCGGTGCCGTCGCCGGGTCCGCCGAGGCTCATGTTGACGACGTCGGCGGGGTGCGGGTTGGCCGGGTCGGCCGCCGCCTCGATGCCGGCGATGATGTCGGAGGTGTAGCCGCTGCCGTCGGCGCCGGTGACCTTGTAGGCGAGCAGGCGGGCGTCGGGGGCCATGCCGGTGACCCCGCCCTTCGCGGCCGCCTTCCCCGCGATGATGCCGGCGACGTGGGTGCCGTGGCCGTTGTCGTCCATCGGGTCGCCGTCGCCGTTGGCGAAGTCGAAGCCGCCGACGACCTTGTGCCCCTTGCCGAAACCGCCGCCGAGGTCGGGGTGGCCGTAGTCCACGCCGCTGTCCAGGACGGCGACGACCGTGCCGCGGCCGGTGGCCCCCGCCCCGGACGGGTCCTTGCGCTTCCAGACCTCGGGCGCGCCGGTCAGGGGGACGCTGGTGGCCGTGCGCACCTGGATGCGGGTGTCGGGCCGGACCGCGGCGACCCCCGGCAGCGCGGCCAGGCGCGCCGTCTCGGAGGCGGGCACGGTCAGGGCCACGGCGTTGAGGAGCAGGCCCAGCCTGCGGGGTGCGGAGGGGTGCAGTCCGGCGCTGCGCGCCGAGGCGAGGAAGGTGTTCTGACGGGCCGTCAGAGTGCGTCGGGCCTCGCCGACGGCGGAGGCGGTGGCGGCGGCCGAGGCGCTGCCGGGGGCGGTGCGGGAGGCGGTGAGCGAGCCGCCGGGGGCGGCCGCGACGGCGGCGGCGCCGGAGAGTTCGACGATGACCCGCTGGTCGGGGTCGGCGGACGCGGCGCCGGCCGTGGCGGTCGCGGTGGCGTTGCCGGGCAGCGCGGTGAGCGTCCCGGCGAGCGCGACGGTGGTGACCGTGACTGCCGCCAGGCGCCGGGTACTTCGTGGGTTCTTGGCCATGGGGAAAAGTCCTAGCGCCGGAGTCACTCTCCGTACAAGCGATCTTGGCGGCCTCTTGCTGCCGCTGGCACAAGTGGGCCAGTATCCGCATATGACGCACGAACTCACCGCGGCAGGCATCGATCCGTTCGACGAGAGCGTGTACCGGGCGGTGCTGACGCGGCGTTCGGCGGCGCCGGGGGAGCTCGCGGCCGACCTGGGCTGCTCCCCGCACCGCGCCGCCCGCGCGCTGGACCGGCTGCACGACCACGGACTCGTGGGGCGGCTGGCGGGGGTCCGCCGCCGGTACGCGGCGATCGAGCCGGGGGCCGCGGTCGAGTCCCTCGTACGGCACCGGTCCGCGGAGCTGGACCGGGTGCGGTCGGCCGCGGGCGAGCTGGCCCGGCTCTTCGCGGCGGCCCAGTCCGGGACCGGCGGGGAGGCGGAGGTGGAGATCGCCACCGGCCGCGAGGCGCTCGGCCGGTGGTTCGTCCGGCTCCAGCAGGAGGCGCGCGAGGAGGTCATGACCCTGGACCGGCCGCCGTACGCGCTGACCACCGCGAACCCGGTCGAGAGCACGGCGCTGGGGCGGGGCGTGCGCTACCGGGCGGTGTACGCGCCCGAGGCGCTGGAGTGGCCGGGGGTGCTGGAGGACATCCGGGGGCTCGTGCGCCACGGCGAGCAGGCGCGGGTGATGCCGGGGCTGCGCATCAAACTGGCCATCGCGGACCGGCGGTTGGCGCTGATGCCGCTGTCCCTGGACCTGGACGGCGTACGCGCCGCGGTCATCCGCCCGTCCTGCCTGCTGGACGCCCTCACCGACTACTGGGAACTGTGCTGGAAGCAGGCCCTGCCGCTCGACGCCCCCGCCGGGGACCCGCTCGGCGAGGAGGACCGCATGGTGCTCACCCTGCTGGTCAGCGGCCTCAAGGACGAGGCGATAGCCCGCCAGCTCGGCTGGTCGGTCCGCACGATGCGCCGCCGCATGAGCCGCCTGAACGACCTCCTGGGCGCGGTGAACCGCTTCCAGGCGGGGGTGATCGCGGCACGGCGGGGGTGGATCTGACCCGGCGGCCGGGGACGGCGGAAGGCGGACGGTCGGCGGGCTGCGGGCTGGGGCGGCGGGCTGCCCCGTCAGCGGACGATCTTGAAGCCGAAGAGCGGGGTGCCCAGGGCGCGGCGGGCGTCGATCCACATGCGGAGCATCATCTCGGTGGCGCGGGCCGTGCGGATCCCGCCGAGGTCGAGGACGTCCTCCCAGCCGAGCGAGCGCAGCAGGGCGCCGACCCTGGCCTTGGCCTCGGCGTCGTCGCCGCTCAGGAACACCGTGTGGTCCGGGCCCGCGGCCCCGGGGTCGGTCATCACCGGTGCGGCAAGGGTGTTGAGGGTCTTCACCACGAGGGCGCCGGGCAGGGCGCGCTGGAGCGCCTCACCGAGGCTGTCCGTGTTGGCGGGGTCGAGGACGCCGCCCGGCTGCGACCAGTCGTACGGGCTGGACACGTCCATCAGCACCTGCCCGGCCAGCCCCTCCGCGAACGGCGCGAGCGCCGCCACGCAGACCGGCCCCGAGAGCGCGTTGACGACGAGACCGGACGCCTCGGCCCCGGCGACGGCCTCCCCGAAGGAGACCAGCCGCACCTGCGGATACCGCCCGGCCAGCTCCCGGTACCCGGAGTTGCCCGCAAGGGTCGCCTCCGGATCCCGCGTCCCGACGAGCACCTCGTGCCCCCGTGCGAGGAGGGCCGGGGCGAGGTACTGGCAGACCTCACCGGTACCGAGGATGACGATCTTCATGGGGCGGGTCCCGCTTTCGGTCGTGGAGGGGCGGTGGGGTGGCCGGGTCAGGCCGGGTGTACGAAACGGTGGACGCTGAAGGACGTGCGGCTGTCGGGCTCGATGCGCGCCGAGTCGATCCGGTAGGTCCCGGCGGGGAGTGCGAGCGCAGTTCCGTCCGTGAGCACGCCGACCCCGGTGCCGGGGTACGCGGCATCGAACATGACGAGCTCGCCCGTGGTGCTCAGTACGGGCCCCTCCTCCCACACGGCGGCCGCAAGCCCGGCCCGGATGAGGTCGGCAACGCCGTCCTCGCTCTCCGCGTAGCCCCAACGCACGAGGGCCAGACAGTCGGGAAGGTAGGCCGTGGCGAGGGGTTCGTCTCCGAGGACGAGCGCCTGGGACCCGTCGGACAGGGTGAGGACGCCGACGGGGTCCGCCACCTCGCAGGCGCGGTCGTAGTCGGCCGCCGTGCCCGACCAGTGCGGCAGCGAGGCACGCGCCACCACGGCGAACGGGCCGCCTCCGGACTCCAGCCACACCAGCGCCATACAACCCCCTCCAAGATCACGACGTGTCCTCGGCAGCGTACGCGGCCGGTCGGACACGCCCCTCTCGGCGGAGGCGGGGCACCGTGCCGTGCACGAGGCACGCCAGTCAGCGCGAGCACGGCCCCGACCAGGGAGTTTCCACTCCGGAGCCGGTACTGCCGCACTCGGCCGCCGCGCTCCGCGGCCCGAGGTCCTGGTCCCGAAGTCGGAGCGGAAACGGGCCCGTGGACCGAGCAGGCGGACCGGGCTGCGCTACCGGGCCGGCCTCGGCGCGAAGGCCCGCGTCGGGGCAGCGCCGCTGCTCCGGCCGTGCCTTCCCGAGCTGGCTGCCGCCGGGCTCATCCCGGCGGCAGCAGCCGCCGGCTAACGGGCCGCGTAGGCGGCCTGCACCTCGTCGGCGCGATCGGTCCACCAGTTCAGCAGTGCCTCGTCCGTCAGGAACATCTCGCCGAAGGCGGGGTCCTGGCGGTCGAGGTAGAACTCCAGCTGCCAGAAGTCGGTCAGCCGCTTCCACCACAGCCGCTTCACCGCGTCGGCGAGGTCGCCCTCGGGCAGGTCGATCACGGACCGGTACCCGGAGCAGAACGCCGCGACACGGTCGAGGTCGAAGACACCACCGACCCCGAACTGCACCTGCGCGGTCCGCGCGACCTCCTCCCCGTACGGACGGACACCGAGCCGGTCCCAGTCCAGTACCGCCACCACCCGGCCGTCGCGGCGCAGCAGGTTGCGGTACTGGAAGTCGCCGTGCGTCCACCCGTACGGCCCGGCCGGCACCTCGCCCTCCGGTCGGGCATCGGCGTACCGGGCGAGGAGGCCTCGGCGGCCGTGCAGGGCCTCGCCGGCGGCCTTGTCCAAGTCGGTGACCGGATCGGCCGGAAGGCGGCTCGCGAGAGCGGCGGCGGCCCGGTCGGCCTCGGCCGCATCACGGACCTTCGCAACCGGTACCTGCTCCGGGACCGGGCCGGGCCCATGCCGTCGCAGGCCCTCGTGCAGGCGGCCCAGGAGAGCACCGAGATCGCGGACCTGGCCGAGCGGGAGGTCCGTCCCCTGAACGTGCTCACCGTCCACCCACGGCAGGACGCAGTAGCCGTGACCACCGACCTCCACCACCAGGTCGCCACCGGCGTCGAAAAGCGGTGCCGGCACGGGAATGCCCTCCCGGGCCAGGTCCACGAGGACCGCGAGGTTTCTGCGGGCCTTCGGCAGCGGCACGTCGGTGATGTCCTTGAGCGCGTACACCCCCGTAGCCGTCACGAGCCGCCAGTTCCGGTTCATCAGGCCATGAGGAAGAAACCTCTGATCACTCACCGAGCCCAGCCCGAACGCTGCCGAGAGGGCGGGCAGTGCTTCCGACAGAGCATCTTCTCGATTCGTATCCGTCACCCCCGGCACGGTACGCCGACACCGAATCCCGCACTCGGATTCGTCACCCGCATTCCCACGCAAGGGCGTTCAGGGTTCGATGAGGCCGGATCGGATCGCGTAGCGGGTGAGTTCGAGGCGGTCCTTCAGGCCCAGTTTGTGGAGGAGGTTGGCGCGGTGGCGTTCCACCGTCTTGGCGCTGATGACCAGGACGTCGGCGATCTCCTTCGACGTGTGGCCCTCCGCGACGAGTTTGAGGACCTCCTCCTCGCGGTCGGTGATCGTGCGGGTGCCGCCGCGGTCGGCCCCGTGGTCGAGGAAGTTGCGGATGAGGGCGTTGACGGCGCCCGGGTAGAGGAAGGGTTCGTCGCGCATGGCGGCGCGGCAGGCCTCGACCAGGTCCCGGTCGGCGACCGACTTCAGGACGTAGCCGGCCGCCCCGGCCTTGAGGGCCTCGAAGAAGTACTGCTCGTTGTCGTACATCGTCAGGAAGAGGATCCGCAGGTCCGGGCGGAGCCGGGAGAGCTCGCGGGCCGCCTGGAGTCCGGTGAGGCGGGGCATGGCGATGTCGAGGACGACGAGGTCGGGCTCCTCGGCCAGCGCCGTGCCGACCGCCTCGGCGCCGTCGCCCGCCTCGGCGACGACCGTCAGGCCGGGCTCGCCGTCGAGGATGAGCCGGACGCCGCGGCGGACGAGGGCGTGGTCGTCGGCGAGCAGGATCCGGGCGGGGGTGGGGGTGGGGGTGGGGGTGGGCATGGGGGGACGGCCTCCTCGGGTGCGGGCCGGCCGCCGTGCGGGGGTCTCGGCTGCTGTACGGGTGGGCCGGCCGGCCGCGTACGGGGGGCGGCCGCAGTGCGGCGCGGGTGGGCGCATCGGATCCTGACCGTCGCCGGTGCGCCGTACGTCAAGGGTGGGGGCGGGGGTACGGGCGTGTCCATCGGGGTCGGCACCCATTTCGGGCCCGCCGGGCCGCCTACACGTCGTACCGCCCCGGATATGGGTGCCGGTGCCGATGGCAGCCCCGGCGGGCGGCATGTGACGGTGGCAGCCAAGCCTGACCGCCCACCGCCCGCACCCCGGCAGGAGGCGCCATGGCCGCGACCGACGACAGGACGCTGCGCGAACTCGCGGCGGGGACGGCCCGGACCGACCCCCGGTACGTACGCGGTCTGAGCCGGGGACGCCCCCGGCGGCCGCGGGAGTACCGGCGCGGCAGGGCCTGGGCCCTGCTGGCCGCCGCCCTCGCGGTGCTCGCCGCGGGGCTGGTACTGCCGCACGGGCTGCTGCTCGCGGCGGGGCTGGTGATGGCGGGCGAGGCGGCCGTCCTGCTCGATCCGCACCCCCGCCGCGGGGAGCGCGGCTGACGGCGCCCGGGACGGGAGGGCCACAGCGACAACAGGCAGCTGCAAGCGAAGAGTTCGAGCGACGAAGCGACCACCGGTGTCCGTGCGGATCCCCCGCGGACCCCCGTACGAAGGAGGACCCATCCGCCCGCGTCCGCGCAGACGACCCGCCCCCGGCCCGCCGACGAGAGTGGTGCTCCATGGGACACGCTGACACCCTGCTCGCCATGGGCGGCGCCTTCCTGGCCGCCGCGTTCCTCGCCCGCCTCGGCAGGCGGATCGGCCTGCCGACCATCCCGCTGTTCATGCTGGCCGGGATCCTGCTCGGGCCGCACACCCCGGGGCCGGTGGTGGTGCAGGACGCGCACGACTTCGAGATGCTCTCCGCACTCGGGCTGGTGCTGCTCCTGTTCTGCCTGGGCCTGGAGTTCCACCTCGACGACCTCCGCAGCGGCGGCAGGCGCCTGCTGACGGCCGGCGGGGTATACCTGCTGCTGAACGTGGGCGCGGGCCTGGCCTTCGGCTTCGCGCTGGGCTGGGGGGCGCGCGAGGCACTGGTGCTCGCCGGTGTCATGGGGATCTCCTCCTCCGCGATCGTCACCAAGATCCTCATCGACCTCGGCCGGATCTCGCACCCGCAGACGCGGCTGATCCTCGGCGTGATCGTGGTCGAGGACATCTTCCTGGCCCTCTACCTGGCCGCGCTCCATCCGGTGATCAGCGGGGCCGAGGGCGCCGGCGAGATGGTCCTGCAGGCGGCGAAGGCGTTCGCGTTCCTGCTGGCACTGGCCGCGGCCGCGCGCTACGGCACCCGGCTGACGGGCCGTCTGATCGCGGTCCGAGAGAACGAGTTGCTGGTGATCAGCTTCCTCGGCGCCGCCGTCTTCGTGGCGGGCGTGTCCGAACTCCTCGGCGTCGCCGACGCGATCGGGGCGTTCATGGTCGGCCTGATCTTCGCGGGCACCCCGTCGGGACCGCGGATCCGCGCACTGGTGCACCCGCTGCGCGACGCCTTCGCGGCGATCTTCTTCTTCGCGTTCGGGCTGTCCATCGACCCGGGCAACATCGCGTCCGTGGCCGTACCGGTCGCGGTCGCCGCGGCCCTGACGATCGGGATGAACATCGGCGCGGGTCTGCTCGTCGCCCGCCTGTACGGGTACGGTCCCGGGCCCGCCGCCGATATCGCCACCACCCTGCTGGCCCGCGGGGAGTTCGCCCTGATCCTGGCCGCGATGGCCGCGGGCGCCGGGCTCGACGGCCGGCTCACCCCCTTCATCGCCGGGTACGTGCTGGTCCTCGCCGTCCTGGGTCCCGTGGTCGCCGGCCGCGCCCACCTCCTGGCCCGCGCCCTGGCCGCCGCCCGCGGCGCCTTCCCCGGCCGCACCGGCGGAGAGGCCCGTACGCCACCACAGGACGGCGACCGCTCCGACGCAGCCGCGGACACCGCCCCGGAACCGTCCGCACCGGCCCTCGCACGGGGCTCCGCGGGACGCGCCGGGCACGGACCGGGGACCCGGGGTTAGGGCTGGCTGAAGCTGCGGCTCGTACCAGGGCAGGAGCGGCGAGGCCCGGGGGCCGCCCCGGGCCCGCCCCGCCCGTCCTGCGCGTCCCGCCCGTCCGGTCGGCGGCCCCCGGCTACGCAGGACGGCGGGGCTCGGCCGCCGGGACGGCCCTGGCCGCCTCCGCGAGCGCGCCGGCCGCGGCCTCGGCGGCCTCCGCCGCGTCGTCGGCGGCCCGGGTCTCGGGGTCGTCCCCGGCGCGGGCCCGGGTCGCCGGGGAGCGGGGCTGCGGCTCGGTGAAGGCCCGGGCCACGCCCTGCAGGGCGGCCGTGAGCTCGGCGGGGACCACCCACATCGTGCTGCCTTCGCTCTGGGCGATCCGGGGCAGCGCCTGGAGGTACTGGTAGGCGAGGAGACCCGGGTCGGGGTCGTTGCGGTGCACCGCCTGGAAGACCTCGTCGATGGCCCGCGACTGCCCTTCGGCGCGCAGGATCTCCGCCGTCCGGTCGCCTTCCGCACGGAGCACCGCGGCCTGCTTGTCGCCCTCGGCGGTGAGGATCTGCGACTGCCGCTGCCCCTCGGCCGAGAGGATCGCGGCCCGCTTGTCGCGCTCGGCCCGCATCTGCTTCTGCATCGCTTCCTTGATCGTCTGCGGCGGGTCGATGGCCTTGATCTCCACGCGGTTCACGCGCAGGCCCCATTTGCCCGTGGCCTCGTCCAGGACCCCGCGCAGCTGGCTGTTGATGGTGTCGCGCGAGGTGAGGGTGCGCTCCAGGTCCATGGAGCCGACCACGTTGCGCAGGGTGGTCACGGTGAGCTGCTCGACGGCCTGGAGGAAGCTCGCGATCTCGTACGAGGCCGCCCGGGGGTCGGTGACCTGGAAGTAGAGGACGCTGTCGATCTCCACGACGAGGTTGTCCTCGGTGATGACCGGCTGCGGTTTGAAGGAGACGACCTGCTCACGGAGGTCGATCTCCGGGTACACGCGGTCGACGTACGGGATGACGAGGTTGAGGCCCGGGTTGAGGGTGCGGTGGTAGCGGCCCAGCCTCTCGACGTTCCGGGCCCGGGACTGGGGCACGATGCGCACGGCGCGGACCACCGTGAAGACGGCGAGGAACGCGACGACCAGGGCGGCGACGAGCAGGGCGTCCATGCTCACTCCCGTGGGTAGACGACGGCGGTGCTGCCCCTGATCTCCATGACGTCCACGGCCGTGCCCGGCGGGATGACCAGCGTCTCGTCGTACGGGCGCGCGGTCCACTCCTCGCCGCCGAGACGGACCAGTCCGGCCGTCGCCGACACCTCCGACAGGACGTACGCGCCCTGTCCGACGAGGGCGTCGACTCCGAAGCGGGCCCGCGCAGGGGCAGCGAGGTGGCGGCGGACGAGGGGTCTGGCGAACACGAGGCCGAGGGCGGCCAGGACGGCGAACACCAGGCACTGCACGGGGGCGGGCAGACCCGCCGCCGCGGGAACCGCGGTCAGCGCGGCGGCCAGCCCCAGGAGCCCCAGGGCCGCGGTCAGCGTCAGGAGCTCGGCCACCCCGAGGGCTGCGGCCGCGATCAGCCAGATGTGCCAGGCCTCCACTCGTCCCTCCTGCGGCGCTCGGGACGGCACCTCCGGGCGATAGGCGCCTTTGCTAGGTTTTGCCCCCTTCTGGGGCCCCGCAACCGGTGGAGGTGCCGGGAGCAGGCCGTGGCCGAGGTGGCTGCGGCCCGGACGGGTCCCGCCCCCGTCGCGGAGCCGCTGCGGCCCGCTCCCGCATACTCCCCGCGCCCTCCGGTGCCGCGCACCCGCACGCGGCCGGTCGCGGCAGCTCGGCGGCTCCGCGCGGGCGGGGCAGCGACGGCGGGGGTATGGCGGGCCGGGGCCTACCGCACCTCCTCCTCCAGCCAGTCCGGAGTGCGGAAGCCTCCGCCGCCGTACATGGGGAGGGCCACCGACTCTCCGTAGCGGGCGAGCTGGGCCCAGGGGCGGTTGAGGCCCGCGGAGCCGTAGCGCCGTACGCGGGTGACGGTGTCCAGGTCGAGGACGTCGACGAGGACCTCCTCGCCGGGGCCGGCCTGCTGGCGGACCGTGCCCTCGGGGTCGACCACGGTGCTCTGACCGACCCCGGCCGGGTCGGCCGCGTTGACGTTGACGACGTAGACCTGGTTGGTCCAGGCGTTGGCGCGGGCGCAGACCAGTTCCATCTCGCGGTCGCGGGTGGGGGTGAGGGTGGGCTGGATGATGATCTCGGCTCCCAGCCAGGCCAGTTGGCGGGCCGTCTCCGGGAAGGAGCCGTCGTAGCAGACGGCCAGGCCCACCCGGCCGGCGCCGGGGACGTCGAAGACGGTGAACTCGCTGCCGGGGGCCGTCTTCTCGTACGGCTGCCAGGGGAAGACCTTGCGGTAGCGGGCCGCGATGACGCCCTCCGGGGAGACCGCGAGGGCCGTGTTGTGGATCCGTCCGTCGGCGGCCCGCTCGTACACGCTGCCCGGGACCAGCCACAGGCCGGTCTCGACGGCCAGGGCGCAGAGCCGGTCGGTGAGCGGGCCCGGGATGGTGACGGCGGTCCGCTCCATCCAGTCTTCGGGGGCGGGCTGGAGGAGGGGGCCTTCGGCGGCGAGGAGCAGTTCGGGTACGGCGACGAGCTGGACGTGGGGGAAGAGGGCCCGGGTGGTGCGGACCTGGTCGGCGAAGCGCTGCCACGTCGCTTCGGGGTCGTGGGGTACGGGGGCGGTCTGGACGGCGGCGATGGCGAGCGTGCGCATGGGCGGGCTTCAGTCCTCGATGGGGGTGGGGGTGGTGGGGGCAGGGAGGAGGCCGGCCGTGGTCCGGCGGCCGGTGGCGGTGCGGAAGAAGGGGTGGTAGCGGGTGCGGGCGGCGGTCAGGGCCAGGGCTCCGGCGGCGAGGGAGCCGGCGCCGAGCAGGAAGACCCCGCCGATGCCGTGGAAGGAGGTGCTGCCGTAGTCCGGGGCGTACATGTCGTGGGCGCTGCGGGCGAAGGCGGCGAGCATCATGAGCCCGCCGAGCAGGGGCAGGACCCCGCGCAGCAGGAGGTCGCGGGGCGAGTGGCGCAGCCGGGCGCGGAAGTACCAGACGCAGGCCAGGGCCGTGGAGCCGTATTGACTTCCGCTCCCCGCCCTAAAGGACGGGGATTCCTACCACGGTCGTCTGACCGTCTCGGTGGGTTCCTGTTTCTCCGCGCTGCGCCGGGATG